>JAFOBR010000063.1 GCA_017381715.1 Clostridia bacterium | reverse complement strand
CTGAACGCATCCGTTTTAGAAGAAATTATGCTGTGGATAACCGATCTGAAAGGAGAAAAGGCTGATGATTAAAAAGAATAAAATAACGATAATTTTTGCAAATATCCTGACTCTGCTTCCCATAGTTTCGGGGATCGTCCTTTGGAACAAGCTGCCCCCGTACCTACCCATACACTGGAACCTGGCGGGAGAAGCGGATTCTTACGGAAGCAAAGCTTTTTTCGTGTTCGGTTTGCCCCTTATAATGTTTGCACTTTTGTGGGCGTGCATTCTTTTAACTGCTTTGGATAAAGAAAGCAAAAAGCAAAATCCCAAGGCTTTTTCCGCGATGCTGTTGATAATCCCCCTGCTTTCCTGCTGTTTAAGCGGATTGACGTACGGCGCAGTACTTTATGAAAGCACTTTCCCCGTTTATTTTATAAACCTTATCTTAGGCGGAATGTTTATAATAATAGGTAACTATCTGCCCAAGTGCAAGCAAAACAAAACCATGGGTATAAAGATAAAGTGGACCCTTGAAAGCGAGGAAAACTGGCAAGCCACCCATCGTCTCGGGGGAATAGTATGGTTTTTCTGCGGTGCGGCTCTGGTACTTACCATCCTGCTTCCCGAAAAGCTTTCCATGGCGGCAATGTTTGTACTGATATTGGTTGCCGTTTTGGTCCCCACCATATACTCCTACTGCTATTACAAAAAGCAAAAGAAGGAGGTCGGCTTTGAGCCCAAGCCCATATATGATAAAAAGAAATACAGAATGATCGGAATTATCGTAACACTTGTTTTGGCGATCCTTTTTGCCGCGCTTATTTCACTTATGTTTACGGGAAATATTACCGTGGAATACGGAAACGCAGGATTTAAAATAGTGGCTGATTATTTCGAAGATCTTACCGTAGGCTATGACGAGGTTGACAGCGTGGAGCTGGTAGAGGATTTTGACAGAGGCACAAGAGTATACGGATTTGGCGGCTCAAAGCTGCTTATGGGCACCTTTGAAAGCGACACTTACGGAAAATACACCCTGTACGCTTACACAAAATGCGATTACGGCGTAGTGGTGCGCTCCGGCGAAAAAACGCTTATTATTACGGGAAAAGACAAGGTGGAAACCGAAAAGATATATGAAAAACTGAATCTTTTTTGCGGAGATTAAATATGAAAGCCATTAAAACCACAGTTTTAACCAAATATTACGGCGCATCCCGTGGAATTATCGACGTTGACCTTGCGGTTGAAAAAGGAGATTTTTACGGATTTATAGGTCCTAACGGGGCGGGTAAAAGCACCACGATACGTGTTCTGCTTGGACTTATTTCCCCTACCTCCGGCAAGGCGGAGATCTTGGGAAAGGATATTCAAAAGAATAAAACCGAAATACTTGCATCGGTAGGATATCTGCCCTCCGAATTCGGCTTTTACGGAAATATGCGGGTTAAAGAAATGCTTAGCCTTTCCTCGAAATTGAGAAAACAAAACTGCGAAAAAGAGGCGAAGATCCTTTGCGAAAGGCTTGATCTGGACGCAGAAAAGCGCATTTCCCAGCTTTCCTTGGGAAACAGAAAAAAGGTGGGAATAGTCTGCGCTTTACAGCACAAGCCAGAGCTGTATATACTTGACGAGCCCACAAGCGGTCTTGACCCCTTGATGCAAAGAGAGTTTTACACCATACTGCAGGAAAGAAACGCCGAAGGCGCAACGGTATTTTTGTCCTCCCACGTGCTGTCCGAGGTAAGCCGTTATTGCAAAAATGCGGCGATAATACGGGAAGGCAGGCTTTTGGTTTCGGACACGGTATCAAATTTAGGACACACCGGAGTTAAGCGAATATCCCTGCGAGGTGTTAAAAATATGCCCGAGATAAAGGACATACGGGATATAAAGACCCAAAACGATACTATAAGCTTTTTGTACGGCGGACGTACGGACGAGCTTGTAAAAATACTTGCCTCAGCTTCCTTTGAGGATATAAACATAACCGACCCCGATCTGGACGAGGTGTTTATGCACTACTACGTAAAGGAGGAAAGCAAATGACTGTCTTTCTACACGAATTAAAGCAAAACAGACTGTCTGTTATGATCTGGTCGGCGGTCATTGCCTTTATGCTGGGTGTAAGCATTATGATATATCCCGAAATGTCTTCCCAGATGGGCGATTTTTCGGATATGTTTGCAAACATGGGTGCGTTTTCCGATGCTTTCGGAATGGACCAAATAAATTTCGGCGAATTTATGGGATATTTCGGCGTGGAATGCGGAAACGTGCTGGGATTGGGAGGCCCTATCTTTGCCGCAATAACGGCGGTAAGCGTTTTGTCAAAGGAAGAAAAAAACAAAACCGCGGAATTTTTGCTTACCCACCCTATTTCCCGTGGCAGAATTATTACGGAAAAGCTGTTTTCTGTAATTACACAGATAATTGTGCTGAACATATCGGTTATGGCGGTTTCCTGCATAGCCGCGATAGTTATCGGCGAAAGTCCCGAATGGGGAAAGCTTGCGCTTATCTTTTTGGCATACTTTTTGCTTGATCTTGAAGTGGCGTTTATATGCTTCGGGCTGTCTGCGTTTTTGCGCAGAGGGGGATTTGCGGTTTCTCTGGGAATTACAATGGCATTTTATTTTATGAATATACTTGCCAACATTACCGACGAGATCAAATTCCTCAAATACATAACCCCCTACGGCTATACCGACAGCGGATATATTATTAAAAACGGCGCTTTGGATTTTAAATATATGTGGGTCGGCATGCTTTTCGCCGCCGCAGGAATTATTACCGCATACACGGTATACACGAAAAAAGATATAAAATAATTCACCCCTAAAATGCTGCGCATTTTTGGGGACCCCGAAAAAGCTTACACCAAAAAACAAGAGCAAGAATAAAAGTTTTTCTTTTACTCTTGCTCTTTTTGTTTTATGAAAAGTAATCTAATCGTCCAGCGGTTCTCCGCAATGAGGGCAATATGCAGGAAATCCTACGTGCTTTCCCAAAAACCTGCCACAGTGTGGGCAACGGTGGAAAATAAGAGTTAAAACTGCCCCGAGCAATGCCAGTCCCAAGCCGATAAACTCCAAAACATACAATTCAAGAATCGCGCCAAGCCCGCCGCATAAAGCACCGAACATCGCACATCCGATAGATATTATTAAAGCGGTTGTACGTGATAATTTCATACTTTGCCTCCTTGCATTACGTTGTTGATATATTAAGTATAGCAGTTTCAACAGAAAATGTCAAGAAAAATCAAAAAACGTATATCTTAATTCAACTGAATGTGATATAATAAATAAAACTGAAACTACGGAGGTACGCTGTGAACAATATTAGGCCAATAACCGAAAAAGACAAGCAGGAAGTGCTGGAAATGATGCGGGTGTTTTATGCATCGGAGGCGGTGTTCAGCAACGGTTCGGACGAGATATTTTCAAACGATATAGATACCTGCATAAAAGGAAGTCCCTATTTTGAAGGATACGTTATAGAAAACGAAGAGGATACTGCGGGATACACCATGGTGGCAAAAAGCTTTTCTGCCGAGTTCGGAAAAATGTGTATATGGATCGAAGACCTTTATATAAAGCCCGAGCACAGAGGCAAGGGGCTGGGAAACAAGGTTATGGAATTTATTACCTCTGCTTATACCGATTGTATTTTCCGTCTGGAAGTGGAGCCGGAAAACACGGCGGCAGTAAATCTTTACAAAAAACACGGGTTTACCGTTTTGCCCTATACGGAAATGAAAAAATAATAAAAACAACCCCAAGAAGCAAAGACTTCTTGGGGTTTTGTTTTACAGCATATCCTGATCGTATACAGCTCTTGCGCCGCCGATAAACTTGGGACGTGTACGGGCGGCAAGC
Organism: Clostridia bacterium; assembly: GCA_017381715.1. Taxonomy (GTDB): domain Bacteria; phylum Bacillota; class Clostridia; order Oscillospirales; family CAG-382; genus SFLA01. The sequence continues at coordinate 7,447 of JAFOBR010000063.1, read as the reverse complement.
ACTGTTGCGTTTCCGATACGGTTGTTTTCAAGCCGCAAAGGCACAGCCACCTTTTTTAAATGCATTCCGATGAGGGTAAAGCCGATATCCATTCCCGCATCCGCTTTTATTTCCTCCAGCACGACGGGTTTTTCAAAGCCTTGGTATGCCTTGGTTGCAAGAGAACCGCCCGCTTTGGGTTGTGGAATTACGTTTACCGCTTCCGAAAAAGGAAAAGCCGATTTTTCCGTAACTATTGCTCTGTTCAAATGCTCACAGCATTGTACCGCAAGGAATATTCCCTTGCTTTTTGTGTAATCGTAAAGGGCGTTGAAAATTTCCTGCGCCGTATCGGGATCGGAATTGGTGCCTATCCTCGCTCCCACCACCTCACTGGTGGAACAGCCCACCACCAATATGTTGCCTGCGGTAAGACGGGCTTTTTCGCAAAGCTCGGCTACTGCGGATAAGGTTTGTTCATAGATAGTTGTGTTCATAAAAATATCCTTTATTTTTTAGTTTCCAAAGTATCCTCTTTGCCGCGATATACCACGAATTTGCAGAAAAGGAATTCCAACACAAAATTGGCGATCATAGTTACTGCCAGAACGATAAAATCGTTTACTCCCTTGCCCTCTGCCAGATGTCCAAGATATGTGGACAGGGGCGTGAATACAAGGTAAAATCCAAACACCTTTGCCATAGCCACGGGCACGTTGGCGGCTGATTTGAAGGTGTAACGGCGGTTAAGGGTAAAATTCCAGAGTATGGAAAGCACAAGGGATGTGAGATACGGTATCCAATAAGATTTAATGAATAACTCCATAAGTGCAAAGGAGCCCACCTGAATTATCCCCGCAGAAGCGGAAAACAAAGTAAACTTTAACGCCTGCCATAATTGCTTTTTATCATTTTTCATTCTCTGCGCTTATCCTTTATGCTTTTCTCACACTTGTTATACCACAAAATCAGAATATTTTCAAGTTTATATAAAAACGCTTGTTGAAAATTAAAAGAAATCGTATTATAATGAATATTGATAATAATTCGCTTTCTTTGCGGAAAGGAGATTTTGAATATGTTTAAAAAGAATTTTATGTGGGGTACCGCTACCGCCGCGTATCAGATAGAGGGCGGAGCTCACGAGGATGGCAGAGGACTTTCCGTGTGGGACGTTTTTTGCGCAGAAGGAAACGCTTATGCGGGACATACCGGTGACGTAGCCTGCGACCACTACCATAGATTTGCCCAAGATATTGCGCTTATGAAGGAGCTGGGTATAAATTCATACCGTTTTTCTCTTTCATGGCCCCGCATTATACCAAACGGCACGGGCGAAATTAACCAAAAGGGAATAGATTTTTATAACGCCCTTATTGACGAGCTTATCAAAAACGGAATAACTCCCATTATCACGCTTTTCCATTGGGATTACCCCTATGAGCTGGAGAAAAAGGGAGGCTGGAGAAACCGTGAAAGCTCGGAATGGTTTGCGGAATATGCCGAAGTGGTGTTCAAAAATTTTTCCGACAGAGTTAAATATTTCGTTACCCTGAACGAGCCCCAGTGCTTTATCGGTCAGGGCTATGCCCAGGGCATTCATGCTCCCGGACTCAGATGCTCGGACAGAGATATCGTTACAATGGCGCACAACGTTATGCTTGCCCACGGCAAGACGGTTAAAAAGCTGAGAGAGATCGCACCCGATTGCAAGATCGGATACGCTCCCACCGCTTCCGCAGCGATACCCGCAACGGACAGTAAAGAGGATATTGAAGCGGCGCGCACAAGCTTTTTCGATATCGATATGAACAACTGGACGTGGAACGTATCCTGGTGGAGCGACCCCATTATGCTGGGCAGATACCCCGAGGAAACCAAAGCCTTTGAAATATTGGGCAAATATTTGCCCGAAGGCTATGAGGAAGACCTTAAAACCATAAGCGAGCCCATTGATTTTTACTGCCAGAATATTTACAACGGAGCCCGCTTCCGCGCAGGGGCGAACGGACCGGAGTGGGTACCCAATTCCATAAATATGCCCCTTACCAACTGTAATTGGCCCGTAGTGCCCGAATCCCTTTACTGGGGTCCCAAGTTCCTTTACGAGCGTTACGGAAAGCCTATTATAATTTCCGAAAACGGTATGGCGGGTTACGATGCGGTTTCCCTTGACGGCTCGGTTCACGATGCGGACAGAATTGATTTTATACATAAATATCTGCTTGAGCTTGAACGGGCGATCGATGACGGCATCGAGATCGACGGATATATGTACTGGTCACTTATGGATAATTTCGAATGGTCAAAGGGATATTCCGTCCGCTTCGGACTTATTCACATTGATTACATCACCCAAAAACGAACCCCCAAGGATTCCTTCTATTGGTATCGGGACGTAATAAAAACCGGCGGAGAAAGCATCCACCGCTTTTCAAAATAACATATTAAATACAGTATGCCCCGAGCTTCTTTTGCTCGGGGCGTTTCTTGTTGTGTATTGGTCTGACGGGTTCGCTACAGCGCTCGCCGGTTTATTCCCACTCTTTAAGTAGGGTGTAATGACTGGTGGTAAACGGTGTTATTTCGTGTTTTTGTTGCAAAAATCGTTGCAACAACCTTAATCGGCAACTCTTTCGTTTGGATGAACGAGGTTGAGGTTTTCGCTCCCGCAGCGTAAATGACGTAAAAAATTTCGAGCTTCTCGTAAATGAGAAGCTCGTTTTTTATTTATTTTTTGCGTTTGATAAACAATACCGCTCCAACAGCCAAGACGATAAACGCGATAACGCAAATTATGATTATCGTAAAGCTTCCCGAATTTTCGTCTTCGGGATCGGCGCTTACCGAGCCGTCCGATACTTCGACCGAAGTATCGGTAATTTCACCGATTTGTTCTTCGGAGGTGTCGCTTGACGCGTTTTTATCCTCGATAGTAAAGCTGTCAAGAACAAATCCGTTGATTTGCTTGGTCGTAACGACGATCTTATCGTTTTTAACCGTAACCGTCGTATATGCCGCTTGAGTAGGGGTCGGCGTTGCAAGGCTTCCGATCTCCTCCTCGTATTTCGCATCGTTTGCGCCGTCGTGATTCAATGCAGTCGATCCGATCGTCATATAAACCGTACCTATTCCCTTTTCGACCGTTTCGTCAACTGCTTTGGTAACGATCTTTCCGTCCTTCATCGGATAGGTTCTGGTTACTAAGTGGGAATGTCCCTGAATAACAAGATCAACTCCGTATCCCTCGATAACGTCGTGTAACCAAGGTCTGCTTTCGCCTGCGCCCGCACGGTGATATACAGGCTCGTGGAAGAGCATTATCTTCCATTTTGCGTCCTTGTGGGCTTCGAGATCGCGCGTAAGCCAATCGCGTTGAGCGTCGATAATATGCTTATCCTGATTGCTGTAGCTTCCGGTGTTCAGCACGATAAAATGCGCATCGCCGTAATCATAGGAATATATCGTTTCGTCCGCGTTTTGGAAAAGCTGTAAAATGTTACCGGTTACCGCATTCTTGAAGCTTTGATCAAGTGCCGCATTGCCGCCGTTGTTGGGGTGGTTGAAGTGATAATCGAAATAAAGCGGCGTTCCCAACGAATCGTGGTTGCCGATAGCGGCAAACATCGGAGTCGATGTTCCGTATCCGTTCAGCGACTTGAAATACATATTCCACATATCCTTATTGTTGCCTGTTTCGACAACGTCTCCGGTATGAAGAATAAACGCGGGGTCCTTGACCTCCTCGAACGCCTCTTGGTATGCAGCCATAGCGAACATAAAGCCCTTATCGCCCGAGGTCATTCCGTTCCAGGTGATGCCTTGTGTATCGCCGACGGCAATAAACGTAAACTCGTCGATGCTTTCCTTTGCGGTTCTGAATTTAAATATCTTCGTCCAATCGCTGTCCTTGTCGCTTCCCTTCTTGCCGATCTTGTATTCATATTCGGTGTCGGGAGAAAGCGACGAAATATCGCACTTGTAATAATCCTCGTCCGCTGTGTTGACCGACTCGATCTCCTTGACGGCGTCAACGGTCATCCATTCGGCATCGCCGACCTTGCGGTATTTGAGCGCCATCGTATTCTTACCGGCAAACACGCTTTTTGCCGTCCAGGCGAAATTGCGCGTTGTCTGTGCCTCGTTAAACGAGGTTACAATGTTGTATATATTCGCATCCGAGCCGGTATAGATCGGTTCCTTCGTGGTAAGGGTATATTCGTTGACCGTGCATGCTTCGTATTTTACGTCAGCGGCAACGACCTTGCTTTCACCCGTGATGAAGTAATTCATCGCGTCGCCGCCCAGCAGAGTGTAAAGGCCTCTGCGGATTATTTCGCCGTTGGGACCTACGACCCTAACGGTTTGCATTTCCTGATCGGGGCTGATGACCGATTCGATCTTATAGGAGCCCTTGCCGTACGAGCCCAAAACGGTCTTTCCTGCAACCCTGAGGTCGCCGTTTCCGATACAGAATATCTCGGCTCCGCCGTATTTAAGCAAAACCTTGCCGTTTCCGCTGTAATCGATCTCGGAGGTATATACCGCCTGTTGACCCTTCGCGATATTTATCTCAGTCGTGCTGTCCGCTTCGACAGTCAATACGCTGAATTTGAAATTATCCAGCTCAAAAGCGCCGTCCTCGCAACGGAACACAAGATTCGTCATCGCCGCCATTTCGGCAGCCATATCGGTAAAGGCGTTTCCGCTTCTCGAGCCTTGGATAACCTCGTTGCCGTTCGAATCGGTAATATTTACCGAAATGTTTGCACCCTCCCACGAAACCGTTACGTGCATTTGCTTGTTCAAATGCTCACTGTCGGCAAAATTCTTGGTGGTCGAGCCGACCTTTATGCTATTGTCCTTCGCCGGCATTTCAATAAGATTATACCAGCCGCCGAAGGCAATATAAATTCCGCGCGTATAATTCGCTCCGCCCCAATTACTTCCGTCGCCCTTGTCGGTAAGCTTGAGATCGAAATCGAAAATATAGGTTTTGGTCTGATCGTAAGCACCAACGTCTTTAACCTTTTGCCAATTGAATCTGATCGAGCTCTGCTCCTTCAGAATCACCGCACCGTTTTTAAGCTCGGGCGCCTTTGCGTCGGTTTTACGAACTTTCTCGAGTCCCCAAACACCGCCGGCGGTCATGGTATCCGCTTCGGTGCCGAAGTCAAAATTCTGAACGTATTTGTTAGTTCCGTCACCGAAGGTCACGTTGTCAATCTCGATCGCACCATCCTCACAGCGCCAAACGAGAAAACGTGTGTGCTTGTTGACAGTCGCGTACAGCTCATCGGTGCGCGAGCCCTTTGCGATCACCTTGCCGTCGCAGGCTACCGTGGAAATCACGGTTTTTTCGGAGGGCTTCCATTCGAAGGTACAGTTATAAACCTTATTTAATACATAGGTCGATTTATCGTTCGTCCATCCGCCCAACGGAAGCTCGGCGGTTTTGTCACCTGCGCGAATGCCTATCTGTCCCGAATAGTTTCCGCTTCTGCATTCGATCTGGTTATAATAACCCGCAACCGCAAAATACAGCTCTCTGTTCCAAGTGCTGTATTGTCCGCGCGGCACGTCGTCGCCGAAATCAAGCACCTTGAAATCAAACGTAACGGTATAGGTTTTAGACTTATCAAAACCCGAAAATCCGTCAAGCTTTTGCCAATTAAAACGAATTCCGTCGCCCTCGGCAAAGTTCAAAACGCCGTTTTTGGCTATAGGAGCGCTGCTTTCAACCGAGCCGTAATCGTTATTGTCCTTTGGCGTTGCATATTCTTTTTCCCAAACGCCGGACTTGTCGTAAAGCTCGGACGAGCCGAAATCAACGTAATCGAAGGAATCGGTAAAAAGCACCTGCGCTTCATTCGCGGTTGCAGACATCGAGCCAAGCCCAAAGGACTGAACGCAAATGAGCAGGCAAAAAAGCACTGCAAGAATTTTCTTCATAAGAAAGCCTCCACAATATCGGTAATACCGTATTTTTAGAAAGTTTAACATGCCAATGTTGACAAAACAAGTCAAATAGTGTATATATTATAGCAAAAAGTTGACTTTTTGGTTTTTAAGAAAGCGTAATGCCATGACAAAAAAAGAAAGCGGTTTTACCTCCGGCAATCTCTCACTTGAGTTCCACAGCTTCATACAACGTCAAAGCGGAGTGCTTAGGCAATTCCACAAAAATTACGAATGCATCACACCTCTCGAGGGAAAATGCGTATGCACGGTAAACGAGCACCGTTACGAGCTTTCCGTCGGCGAATGCATAATTTTGTTTCCCTTTCAGGTGCTCGAGCTTGAGCTTGAGCCAAACGCTTCTGTGCAGCGAATAATATTTAACGACCACCTTATTCTCACAGTTACGCAATCGATCGAGGGTATGATACCAAAAAAACCTGTTTTCCGTCCGAACGAAAGCGTTCTCGATTTCGGGCTTAAAATGATCTTCGATACCTTCGGCGAAGACAGCGGCCCCATATCCAGAATAACGCCGTTCGAAAACAGAATGAGGATAAAAGGGCTTTTATATATGCTTGCAGGCGACTTTCTTGCCTCGACAACACTCATCACAGCCCCAAAAACAGATATTGCGGCAATGGATATCGCTCTTTACATTGCGGAAAACTTCAAAAACAACATTTCGCTTAAAGATATCGCGAAGGAAAAGGGATATAATTATCAGTATCTCTCTCGCACCTTCAACCGATATATGAACATGAACTTCAAAAAAATGCTTAACTTTTACCGCATACATCAGGCGTTTGCAATGCTTCAGGATACCGACCTTCCCATTTCGCGCATTGCTTTCGAATGCGGCTTCAAAAGCATTCGATCGTTCAATCAGGTATGCCACGACGTATTCAATAAAAAGCCAACGGAGATCAGAAGCATGAGAAGGATATAAGACTTACGGTGCAGACAAACAGCATTTCATTTAATGGTGTCAAAATTCAAAGTGGTGTCAAAGTGATGTCAGCACAATAAAGAAAACCCCGAAAACCCTTGTAAAATAAAGGTTTTCGGGGGTTTTTGTATTATAAGTTTAGAGTTATGAATTTGGCTTCGCCAAATGTTATGAGTGTGCTTCGCACTCGTTATGATATGATCGCCCTGTTACTTCAAACTGCACCGAAGGTGCATCATAACTACGCGAAGCGTATCATAACTCATAACTCGTTTCGCAAATGGGGAACGAGAAGTTATGAGTTTAGAGTTATGAGAGTGCTTCGCACTCGTTATGATATGACCGTTTCTGCGAAACGATCATAGCTAATTTTGCTTCGCAAATATCTCGCCATTTTCCTTTTAGTTTCATCAAGGCAAAACTTTTTATCCTTTTCCTTTCCGCATTTCCTCTGCATTTTTAGCGAGGATGATGCCACTTTTGGCAAGGATATTTCTCGTCCAAACCGTTCTTTTTTCCTCATTTCATTCAAGAAAATATTGAGAAAACAAAAGCGATTGG
>JAFOBR010000006.1 GCA_017381715.1 Clostridia bacterium | reverse complement strand
TCTCAGGGTGTTACCGGCAATATTAATGAATATACCATAGGAGAATAAATTATGGATTACAAACAGCTTTGCCAAAAATATAATTTTGAAATGCCCGCATACGCAAAAGAGTATTTTGAAGATTTCTTGGCGGAATATAAAAGAGAAATCCCCGTGCTTTCGGCAGAAAATGCGGCTTACGTTGCAGACTCCACTTCCCTGCCCGAGGATGGAAAGCAGGCGCTTATAAGCTGCGCAGAGATAATCAATGCCGATGACGATGCTCATTTATGCGCTTCTTTTCTGGCATACATAACCGTATATAAGCGGGTTCCTTGGGTTAACTACATATACCAGGACAACCTTTTTACGGTAGACGGTCTTAAGCCCGAGCAGGTTGGCTGGGTGTTGGTAGCCACACAACTCGCAAACACCCTTATTAACAAAAAGCCTCCCAAGGATCTTAACGAAGAAAACACAAATGCTTTCCGCGGATATTCGCAGGCTTGCTTTAGCCAAAACGGATATTGGGGAATTTTGGAATGGCATTGGAATATGCTGTGCGCAGGCGGATGTATGTTTATGTTCGGCGTGCTCAAGTTCGTACCCGGCGAATTTACCGGAGATTATCCCGTTATTACCGACGGAAGCAGATACGTTTCACTTATCGGCGGCGAATACTTTATCGGCAAAGACGGAGAGCTGGTTGACAGCGAAGAAAAATCCGCAGGTAAGACCTCTTTCTATGAAGACGATGAAAAATATATAGGTCACGTGGTTTCTCCCGACGGAAAAGTGGCTTATGAGAGCACCGAATTTTCCAAATCCGTTTGGAAGGATTATCTCCGCGGCGGTACTCATACTATCGAAATTCACATTCCCGCAAAGATAGAATACACCCCCTCCGCAATAAAAGAAGCATACAAAATGGCAGTGGAGTTTTACAAGGGCTTTTACCCCCAGCACAAGCCCAAAGCAATAGCCGGATTTTCCTGGATTTTCTCTCCCCAGCTTGAAAAGGTACTGCCCGAAACCAGTAACATACTCGCTGTTAACCGCAGTATGCATATTCTTCCCTCCACCGGTTCTTTTGGCGCAGATTGCCGTTTTGTACGTCAAGGCTCAAGCCTGCAAAAGCGTATGGCAGTTGAATGCGAAAAAGGCACCGAATTCCACTACGCAGTAATGTATACAGCAATTGATGAGATAGATACCTTTGGAAAAGAAATCGTGTGAAAGGGATTTTTAAATGAAAAAAACATTATGTGTTTTTCTGGTTATGCTTATGTGCTTTTGCGCACTTCCCTCAATCGATGCGTATGCGGAAGATATAGAACTTATTGAAGAAGATAATTATACTATTCTGTGGACCAGCGATCCCCAATGGTATTCCTTTGCATACCAAGAGATACTCATTGACCAAAACGAATGGGTAATCGAAAATTTTGACCGTCTGAATGTGAAATACATTATTCACACGGGAGATTTTGTAGACCTGCCTCACAACCGCGATCAATGGGGATTCGTAACCGATCAGTACAAAAAATGGGACGATTCCGGACTTCCCTACGGTGTTCTTGCGGGAAACCACGACGTTGACGGAACCGACTACACCGAATTTGGCGAATATTTCGGCGCTGCTCGTTTTGAAAACAACGATTGGTACGGCGAAAGCTACGAAAACAACCGTGGTCATTACGATCTGATGACTATTGACGGAACGGATTTCATATTCGTTTATCTGGGCTACGGCGACCACACCGAAGCGGATTACAAATGGATAAACGGAGTGCTGGAAAAGCACGCGGACCGCATTGCTTTTATTTCATTTCACGAATACCTTTACGCCAACGGAACACGTACGGAGACCGGCAACGAGATATTCGACAAAGTCGTTTTGAAAAATCCCAACGTACGTATGGTTATGTGCGGACACAATTATAATGCAACCAGATTGGTAGAAGACATTGACGATAACGGCGACGGAATTGCCGACAGAACCGTTTACCAGCTTATGGCAAACTACCAAAATCTCGAAAACGGCGGAAACGGATATATGCGTTTTTTGGAGTTTGATAAAAAAGACGGCACCGTTGCATTCCGTACCTATTCCCCTTATCTGAATGATTTTAACGCCTATGAAAACCGAGGCGACGAAATGGACGAATACGGCTACCGAGATGAATTCACGATTCCCTTTGACTTTACCGCGCCCAAGGCAAAGGAAAAATCAGATCCCGAAAAGGGAACCGTAATTCTAAATGCGACGGCTGTATTCGGAGATACCGAAAAAACCGCGCTTCCGTTAAATTATATAAACACTGCCGAAAACGGAGCATCATATAACAACGCGGGAATATATGACCGTACTTTTTCACTTGATGCCCGCGATGCCGTAAAAGAAGGCGCAAGCGTAAACTACATTGTGATCCGTTACAAGGATAAGATCGGATACCGTGTAAGCGATATTATTTACGGAAACGATAGCGCTTCCGTTCCCGCAATACCTCAGGACGGAAGGGTTATAGTAGTTGCCGAGGATGCGAAAGACAAGGCTGATAACGAATTTGATATAAACAGTATCTCTGTTGGACAAGCTGTTACCTTCAGTCAGCTTTCGGGCGTTATCTCGCCGCTTCTGACGTCCCACGCAAACATAGTTATTGATTCTATTGACAGAACGTTTAATATTGACGGTGCAAACCGTACCGTAAAAGAAGATGAACTGATCATATTCGACAGCACCTGGGGAAAAACCACCTTCAATAGGGATGACGATAACAAGTGGAATATGATATTCACTTTCTCCCCTGTTGACGGCGCAAAGAACAAATATACTCTTACTGCGGCTTCCACGGTATCCGGCGAAGCAAAGGAAGAGGACATACCCGTGGGCGGATTTGCAATGATAATGAACACCGCTTCATATGAAAGCTCCTTCCGCGCAAGTATGCGAAAGGTGCTTACAGTCGGTTCGGTGATAACCCTGAACGGATATTTACCCGGCGAAGGGTACGTATACGAAGGAGAAAGCATAATATCTGCCGATCCGTCGGATTGGAGTTATGATAACACAACGCTAGTGGTTGAAAAAAGTTCCGAAAATTCCCTTGTTTTATATAACACCGACGGTCTTTGGCCCGACGCACGTTATAACCTGAAATCTCCGATAACCTTTGATCCGGAAAACGCTTTGCTTCATTATGAGCTTGAACTGGAAGCAGATTCCAAGACCAGCATTTTGCTGTTTTGCAGCGGAAGCACACCGGCTTCCTTTGCCGAAGGGCAGTATATTAAGATCAATTCCCTGCTTGCAGGCGTAACAATATCTGCCGGAAGCGGAGATATCAAAGGCGATGGAAGCAAAATAAGCGGAACGCTTGATCTTTCAACGGTAGAATTTCCCGATGGTTGCTATAACGAGGACGGAACGGTTACCGTAAGCGGTATAAAAATATTTGCTTCCGGCAAAGCAAATACGAAGGTAATAATCAACCGTTTACTGATCTCGACAAACGGTGATGGCGAAGAAAGCGATGCCGAAGAATCGATTGCCGCCGACAAAAGCGAAGCCGATACGTCCGCACAGGAAAGCGTATCGGATACCGATAAAGGCAACAAGAACAATGTTGTAATACCGATCGTCATTGTTTTGATCGCAGTTGTTGCGGTCGCAGTGCTCGTTACAGTTAAATTGAAGAAAAAATAAAAGAAAAATTCCCGCAAGTCATTGATTTGCGGGAATTTTTGATCGATAGCAATATTTATTTTTTCTTTTTGAATACGAAACACAGTGCGGCGGCTGCAGCAACAGCGGCTGCGGCGACGCCCAGACCTATCCACAGACCCAAGTTGTTTTTCTTTACGGGTAAAACATCTGTGGGAGAAGATGTATCCGAAACGTTTTCCTTTGATGCTTCAAAAGCGGACATTTCCTGTTGCAGGTTTTCCACAAGTGCTGCAAGGTGGGTATCGTATATCTTTTCTTCGTCCAGATAGTTTTCTAATCTTTGCATAGCTGTTTTAAGAGATGCGGGTGCTCCCTCTATAGCCATATCCAAAGCCTTGTTTACAAGCTCGTTATACTCCTTGGGATTAAAGCCGTAAACTTCGAATTCCAGAATACCTCCGCTGTAATACGCATTCCATTCGGGAACGTGAAAACGTTTATTTTGCTGATATTTTATATAACGAGCATTAACGGGTATGAAATCGACTTCGTCGGTCTGCTTTGCTCTGTCCTCGCCCATCTGTATGTGGGCAACCTCCACATAGTTTTCGCCGTCTTCAGAAACAAAGATATTGTAATCCGAAATATGTTCCTGGAACTGAATTACCACTTTATTTATGGAACGAACCGAGCCAAGGTCAACTATCATCCATTGCAGATCCGCTTTCGCGGAAAAGGATAAGCGTGTATCGGGATTTCCGTCAAAAGCGAGGTCGGCAGTAAATCTTCCGTCATCAACCTCCAAGCCGGAAACGGTAGCGTTTTTACCCAAAGCATAATTACCGTTTACAACACGGCCTGAAAAATCTGCGGCACCGCTTTCAACAGAGAGGTTTTCTACCTTTCCGTCAAGTCCTTCCCCTATTTTTTCAAGAGGCAGTGTAAAGGTGGAGCTTCTTGTTAAAGAAGTGTTTTTGGTGTTAATGGGTGTATAGAAATAAGTATCGTTTACCACAAGCACCGTCTGCTTTTTATCGGCGATCAACTTAATATTTGTCTTCTCGCCCTCTGCCAGCTTGTGCTTGAATTTAAAATCGTATACGCCGCGTTTAAAGCCCATAGAGCCGTCTTTTGCTACGTAAAATTCACCTTCGCTGCCGCCGAAGAGAGTAAATCCGTTTCCGAGGGAATTCACGGTAACGTCAACGCTTGCAGTATAGGGCCATCCAAAGGATTTAACGCCTTCGGGCACGGTGCCGTTAATATTTTCCAAATCGTGGCGTCCGGGGTCACCCTCGGGCGCATAGAGAGAAAGCTTTTCGTAACGGGAAACGAAATCGGAAGCATCTATTTCTTTAGTCTGCTCGCCGCACCAGGTCTTTTCGGACATAAAGCAAACTGCGCCGCGGATACGGTCGAAAATATCAAAAATGGAAAATCCGCTGTATTCGGTATACAGATCGTTCCACAGAGCGAAATTGCCGCCCAAAAGCTGTTCGTGATCGGGGTCAACCTTGGTAGATGCATCGTAACCCATATAATTTACGAACCAATTCGTATAAAGGGACTGAAGATTATAGTAATCCGCAAAGCCGTAGTTTCCGCCGGGAACTATATACAATACGGGACCGCAGGTGTTTATAATATCATAACCCATATCAAAAAGGGTCTTGTAATCGGAAAGCTCTACTGCCCAGAAGTTTGCTTCCGCTTCGGAAGAAACGGGGGTTTCACCGTTAAATCCCTGATTACCGAAGGAGCCCCAGAAGCGGGGTGTATAACCGCGGGAATTAACATGATCTATAAGCTCGTCGGTATAAGCGCGCATAAGCTCGTTATATCCGGCGGGATATTCGTCGGTGCCGATATGCACTCGCTTGGAAACGAACACGGGGTCGTCCCCTGTCATATATTCATCCAAAAGGTCTTTTACAAACTGAATAACCTCGGGTTTGGAAATATCAAGATGTCCGCTGTCCAGCATATAATCGGGGTTGACGTTATTAAAGCAAGCGGAATGTGCGGGAGTATCAATTTCGGTTATAACCTCTACACCGTATTCCAGCATACGCTTTTGGTATGCGCGGTATTCGTCCTTGGTATAATAACCGTCGGTTGCGGTCAAGCCTTCAACGGCGCTTTCCAGACGAAAAGCGGAATAGTTATTTGCTCCTCTATCGTTTATATGCAGATGAATCTCGTTAAGCTTGAAGAAAGCGTAATATTTGGTTATTTCTTCTACGTAATCAAGAGGGATCCAGGCTCTGCCCACATCAAGCATGCCGCCGCGTATTTGATAATAGCTAAAGTCTCTTGCTTTTCCGCAGGGAACGTATCCGTCCGCCTTGACAGACTGCAAGATAGTATATACGCCGTACAAAAAGCCGATATCTTCGGGAGCTTTTACAGTTATTGTGTTTTCGGTTATCTCCATGGAATAGCCGTCTTTACCAAGCTCTTCGTCGCTTTTATCGGTTACAAAGAAGATGTCTCCCCCTTCTTCCTCGAATACGACATCAACGCCCAGATAGGAGGAAAAGGATTCGGTAATAATATTCTTTTTTCCATCGGAAACGGTTGCATCTTTTACGTTTATCTTAACCGTGTCAGAAAGCTTGAATTCCCCCGTGCCTCCATTCCATTCGCGGATAGCAGGGATAACGGTGGGCGCTTTGTTTGTACCTGCCGCTCCGCCGCCTATACAGCAAAGGGGCATTACGGTCGCCGCAGAAATCAAAAACGCCAGAATTCTTTTTTTCATATATTTGTTTCCTCCCGTATATTCAAAAAACTTCCTATTTCACACGCATTTTCTTTTATATATTCAAAAGTGAGTACCCTTTGAATATCCGAAAATCCGTTTATATTTGTTTCTTTGAAAAGCACTGAATCTTCACCGCTTTTTATACATTTATATATTTCGCCGAACAAGGGCCAGCGCATATATGAGACCATCGTTTCTTCAAGCCAATATTCCCATTTTATGTGGGGAGTAAGCTTTGCGAGACGGCGGAATTCAAGATACATGGGAAGCCCGTCCCCGGCATCGTGCCATATATCAGCCATAACGTAATCACAATCCATTTTGGGAAGGATCTTTTTTGCGTGGAAAAAAGCGTCCTCACACACGATCTTTATTTTATCTTTATAGGGGAACAGCGGTAAAATATTTTGGGTAAACAGATCTATTACGTTTTTGTCTTTTTCCACAACAGTTACGCTTTTTACGTTTTCTTTTGCAGATGCCATATAGGGAAAATAACCCAATCCCAAGCCGTAGGTTACCACGTTGCCAAAGCAATTTTTAACCGCATTTTCCAAGGTTGCGGTTTCGTTTGGCATAAGTGTCATCCACTCCCTGCCGTTTTGAAGCACTGCAGGAAAGGAAAACTTTTCTCTGAAAAATCCTATTCTGGGAAGCTCGGTGTAATCGGGTAAAAGCAAAGGATCGTTATACACAAAGGCTTCGTAAGGCGCAAGAGAAAGCTGCTTTAATTCCCATTCGTTTTGCTTTACATCTTTAAAGGATATGTTGCGGTAATATGGGTTCGAACAGTAATAAAAGGAATCAAGGCATTTTACGGAATTGGGAAGGTATTTGCGGATTATAAGCCTGTCTTCATCGTTTTCCGTATCCAAGCCAAGCAGCACGGACAGCGCGGCGCAAAAGGCTTCTTCGGCGCTCACCGAAGTATCGTACGTAAGTTCTTTTATATATTCGTATTTAACCCCATCGGGAAACAGATTTAGATATCTGCTTAAAAGAGAGGTAAAACGGAAATTGGTTTTACGTGTTTTTTCAAGCCTTTCTACCCGTGCAATATCTGACGAAGCAAGATAAAACTTCATTTTTGCAAAATTCACCGCCTTTTGATTGATTTTACATTAACAATACCCAAAAGTCAATATTGAAATAGACGCAAGTTTGTGCTACACTACCCACAAGAGGTGATATCGGTGATTCACAATATGATGCTTGCAAGCGAGCCTTTTGAAAGTGTATATAACGGCACGAAGACGGCAGAATACAGATTATATGACGAAAAGCGCAAAAAGATCTCCGTGGGTGATACTATCGTTTTCACCAACAGAGATACGGGAGATACCGTTAAAGTATCTGTAACGTATATTAAAGTATTTGAAAACTTTTTTGATTTGTTTTCTGCGCTGGGATGCGAGGGAGAGTACCGCCGCCGTACCCCCCAACAGTTGGCGGACAGTATGAGGGAATATTATACCGCCCAGCAGGAAAAAGAGCACGGCGTTGTAGCTATCGGAATTCGCGCTGTGGGCCCGGAATTGCGGATCATTGCCAGAGTGAAAAACGATTTCCCCACCAAGTTCGGCTTGCCGCGGCAAGCGGGACTTGTGGATGAAATAAAAGGAAAAATTCAATTTTTGCCCGAATACCGTGTAAAAGAAGCGTTGCGCGGTCTTGAGGGGTATTCACATATATGGGTGATATGGGGATTTTCCCACGCGGAAAGAGAGGAATGGTCCCCTACCGTGCGGCCGCCTCGTTTGGGAGGAAACACCCGAATGGGAGTTTTTGCCACACGTTCCCCTTACAGACCGAATTCTGTGGGTATGTCCTGCCTGAAGCTGGAAGGAATTGACCACGAAAACGGCGTTTTGCAGGTTTCGGGAATGGATATGTGCAGTGGAACTCCGGTATACGATATCAAACCCTACCTTACCTTTACCGATAGCAAGCCGGAGGCTGTCTGCGGCTTTGCGGAAGAGAAAAAGGATTATTCCATAGAAGTAATTATCCCCGATGAGATAGGCAAAAAGCTTTCAGAGGAAAAGCTTGCGGGGCTTATGGGAGCTTTGGGTGATGATCCCCGCCCTGCGTATAAACGGGAAGAGGAAAAGGAATACGGTTTTTCCTACGCCGGAAAAGAAGTAAAATTCGTTTACAAAAACGGCGCTTTGGTGGTAACCGAAATTGTGTGAAAATACACAGCATAAATTTTAAACCCCCGATAAATCGGGGGTTTTGTATTATTCATCTTTCATTACGGAAGCGATATAGTCTGCGCATTTTTCGATACCGATGACACCGCTGTCAAGGCACAAATGGTAATTAATAGAATTGCCCCACTCTTCACCGGTATAATGTTTATAATGAGCGCGGCGCTTTGCGTCTTTATCCGCAAGGCGTTTTTGAGGTTTACTCTCGCTTTCGCCGTATAATCTTACGATACGTTCTGCACGAAATTCATCGGATGCGTGTATAAACACACGGAACACATCTTCCCTATCCTTTAAGATCTGGTCTGCACATCTGCCGACGATAACGCAAGGACCTTTTTCCGCCAGGTCAAGGATAACCTTTCTCTGAATTACCCACAAAAAATCGGAAGCGGACATTCCGCCCATTACACCGGGAACGCCAGGATTTGAAAAAGCGTATGACCAAACGCTTTTGCTGCGGGCGTGCTCGCCGATCTGCTCTATATATTCTTCGGAAAATCCGGTTTCCAAAGCAACCTTTTCCACTATCTCTTTATCGTAATATGGTATTCCCAAACGCTCTGCAACGGTTTTGGCTATTGTTCTTCCGCCGCTGCCGAACTGTCTGCCCACGGTAAGAATGTTCCGTTTCATAAAATAACCTCCGTTCAAGGAAAAGTTATGACAAAGCTGTATTAAGATATTCCAAAGCGTCGAAACGGGAAACTCCCAGTACCCAGGCGAGCTCTTCCTGCACGATACGCTCCGCAGCTCTGTAAAAATGCTCATCCGCATCGGAAAGACGTTTTCCTGTTTGCTTTAACAGATTTCTTTTTCTGTATATACAATCCGCCAGAAGCATAAGCGTTTTCATATCCCCTTGAAGAAGCATCTCTTTAAAAGAGGATATTCTTTTTTTGCGGTCGTCTATCCAATCCATTCGCTCATTCTTTGCCTGAGCCAATATATTATCGAATTCATCCTTGGAAAACACGTTACGCATTTTTCCGCACAGTATGGAATTATCCACGGGGACATACAAAACTGATGCGGGATTATTGTTGGGACGAAGAATATAATAAGTTTTATCATCTTCTTCCGAATTTCGCATCGGCCCGATATCTTCTATAAGACATATGCCGTTAACGGCATAAACCACATATTCGCCCTTTGAAAACAAAGTTCGCCACATCCTTTCCGATTTTCTGCAAAATACCCTAAAATCATTATAGCAAAAATGTTAACATTTTCAAGGGTAATTTTGTACAAACTATTAACGGAAAGATTTGTTAAACTTTACTTACTTAAGCTTGGACATAAAACGTTCAGCATCGACAATAAATCTTTCGTGGATGCCTTCCCCTGTTTTTCCTTTACTGTCAAATGCCTGAACGGTAAAAACCAAACGGCGTCTGTCTATTTCTATAAGCTCACAGCTGTATGTAACCGTATCACCCAAAGGGGTTGCGGCGAGATGGTCGATATTTACTTTTGTTCCCACGGTGGTAAAGCCATCTTCAAGAAAAGGACGGACACAATTCATACACACATTTTCCATACCTGCAATAAGTGCGGGTGTGGCAAGCACACAAAGACTGCCGCTACCCATATTCTTTGCGGAAAGATCATCTGTTACAATAATGTCTACGCTGTTTTTCAAACCTGTTTTTAACATATCCTTACTCCTTTAAAGCGCATATAAAACAATTCCCAGATACTGAAGCACGCTTCCTCCGATAACAAACACATGGAATGCGTTGTGCATATATCTGCGTTTTTTACCCAATCCATAAAGAATGGCACCTATGGTATACAGAATTCCGCCGCCCAGCACGTATAAAAATCCGGGCACGGTAAGCACTTCTATAGTGGGAACCACGGCAAAAATTATTGCCCAGCCCATCATTACATAGCATATCATAGAAAAAACACGGTATTGCTTAAGATCTATGGCAGTAAGCGTGATCGCCAAAGCGGCACAGCCCCATTCAATACCGAAAACCACCCATGCGATAACGGGATATGCGGGACGGAGGGCGCACAGCAAAATAGGTGTATAGGTTCCTGCTATAAGCATATATATGGTGCAGTGATCCAATACCTGCAGTACCTTTTTGGCTATACCCGGTCTTAAACCGTGATAAATACTGGACATACAATAAAGCAATATCATGGAAGCACCGTATACGGAAGAGGTTACAACTCCGTATACACTACCCTTGAATGCCGAGAAAAGTATTGCCGAAACCAGAGCGAATATAGCAAAAGCTCCGCCGACGATGTGGGACACCATATTAAATATCTCCTCACCCTTGGTATAGGTGGGAAGGATTCTGTCTGAAAGTTTCGTTCGCAAAAGGGCACCTCCGAAATGTTGTAATATATATAATAACACTATGTACATAACAAATCAATAATTATTTTTTAATTTTCGCATTGACTATATTGAAAATAAATGGTAAAATCAAACCCAAGAGGTGATTGTATTTATGAATATCAAAAATGCGTTTGAATATCTTACCGGCGCAAAAAAATACACATACGAGCAATCCGTGCCCGAAGCACTTCAGTGTGCAGCGGAAGCCGTAGTAATGCTGGAAAACAAAGAAAACTGTCTTCCTCTAAAGGAAAACGAAAAGGTTTGTCTGTTTGGCAGAATGCAAAAGGATTATTTTGTTTCCGGTACCGGAAGCGGCGGCAGAGTTGCTCCCCCTTACGTTACGAATATTGCGGATTCTCTTAAAGAAGAAGGAGTTTCTCTTGATGCAGAGACCGAAGCGCTTTACGATGAATTTGTTAAAGAAAATCCTTATGACCCCGATAACGGCTGGACACATCCTTGGTCCCAGAAAGAACCTGAATTAACCGAAGCGTTTGTTACCGCCGCTGCACAGCGGTGCGATACCGCTATTGTTATTATAGCCCGCACCGCAGGCGAAGACAAGGACTGTGCGCCCGTACGGGGAAGCTACTTCCTTTCCGAAACCGAAGAAAACAACATTTCTATTATACGCCGTAACTTCTCCAAAGTATGCGTTTTACTTAACGTATGCGGTGTTATGGATATGTCTTGGGTAAAGAAATTTGATATCGACAGCGTACTCTACCTCTGGCAGGCAGGTATGATGGGCGGTAAGGCGGCAGCGCAGGTTATCTGCGGCAAGATATCCCCCAGCGGAAAGCTGCCCGATACCATTGCAATTTCTCCCGAAAGTATTCCTTCAACAAAGAATTACGGAGGCACCGAATTCAATCTCTACCAAGAGGATATTTACGTTGGCTACCGCTATTTCAACACCTTTGCAAAGCAGGATATTGCGTACCCCTTCGGATTCGGCTTGTCTTATACCCAATTTGAAATAAGCTATGCCGATGCGAAAGCAGAAAACGGTGTTGTAAACTTAAGCTTTACCGTAAAAAATACCGGTGATTTCAGCGGCAAGCAGGTAGTTCAGTGCTACTGTAAGCAGCCTCAGGGTGTTTTGGGCAAAGCAGAAAGCATTCTTTGCGGTTTTTATAAAACTCCGCTTCTTGCACCCGGTGAAAGCTGTAACGGTGTTATTTCCGTACCCGAGCGTGTTATCGCTTCTTATGATGACAGCGGCAAGACCGGCAACCGTTTCTGCTACGTTCTTGAAAAGGGTGAATACGTATACTCTATCGGTGATTCTTCCCTTAACACCACCGAAGTATTCAAAAACTCCCTTGAAGAAACCAAGGTTTTGAAGCAGTGTGTTTCCGCTCTGGCTCCCGTACGTGAATTCACACGTTTTTACAATGAAGGCGGCACTGTTGCTTATGAAGACGTGCCTACAAGACAGCAAAAGTTCGTACTTCCTTCCCTGCCCGAGCTTCCCTACACCGGCGATAATGGCATTACGCTCTTTGACGTTGCAGAAAACAAAGCGTCTATGCACGAATTTCTTGCACAGCTTACAGACAAGGAGCTTTGCTGTATAGTACGCGGTGAAGGTATGAACAGCCCCAAGGTTACTCCCGGTACCGGCGCAGCTTTCGGCGGCGTTACCAAGGATCTTTCCAAAAAGAAAATACCCGTTATGTGCTGTACCGACGGACCTTCAGGTATACGTATGGTAAGCGATGCAAAGTGCTTCTCCTACCCCGATGCTACTGCTATTGCCGCTACCTGGAACACAGAGCTGACAGAGGCTATGTACGTTCACTGCGGTAACGAGCTTGCTTCTTATGCTGTAGATATTTTGCTCGGTCCCGGCACCAACATTCACCGTAATCCTATGTGCGGAAGAAACTTTGAATATTTCTCCGAAGATCCCCTGCTGGCAGGTAAAATGTGCGCCGCAGTTTGCAGAGGTCTTGATAACGCAGGCGTTTCCGCCACTATCAAGCATTTCCTTGCAAACAACCAGGAAAAATCCCGTCACGACGTTGACGCGGTTTTATCTGAACGCGCGGTAAGAGAAATTTATGCGTTCCCCTTCTTTATTGCGGTAACGGAAAGCAACGTACGCGCCGTAATGACCTCCTACAACCCCGTAAACGGCGAATGGGCGGCAGGAAATGCAGACCTGTGCATCGGCATCCTGCGTGACGATTTCGGCTTTGACGGCTTTGTAATGAGCGACTGGTGGGCTAAGATAACCGGTGATGACGGCAAGGGCTGTACAACCAATCTTAAGGCTATGGTAAAGGCTCAGAATGACGTTTATATGGTTTGCTCCGATGCGGAAACCAGAGACGATAACCTTGCTGTAAGCCTTGAAAACGGTGAGCTTACAAGAGCACAGCTTGGTATATGCGCAGAGCATCTTTGCACCTACGCACTTGACAGCCTTTCCTTTAAAGCAATGCGTGAGGGCTACGGTACAGAAGATCCCAAGAGCCTTGTTGAAGGTAAAGAACCCGTATTTACTACCGAGGTTGTGGATTACAAGGCAGTTTACAATTCCCCCAACGCACGCCGTGCCGTAATTGCGGTTGAGCTTTCTTCCACCACCCCCGCACTTACCCAGACGGATATACAGCTTATAATCACATGGCATAACGCCGCTACTTATACCGTGGGCGGTACAGACGGAAAGATAATTACCGAATACCGTCTTATAAGCCTTTTGGAAGGCAACAACGAAATGACCTTTATGTCGGATACCGACAAAGTAAAGGTACATAAGGTTACCATATATTAAGCGAATAATGGCATACAAAAACTCCCGATGAAGATCGGGAGTTTTTTGTGTTTATAAGGTAATGATTTATTTAACTTCGGGGATTGCGTAAATCTTGTTTATATCTGCGTTGATGGTATGATTTTTCTGCATTTCAGCCAACACTTCGCTTGCGGCTTCGTCCGTAGCGGTGTTAAAGTAATTTATCTGCCAGTTGGAAATATTATCCTCGCAGAAGAACATTATATGGTATCCGAAGGAGGTGGAGATGATACCGGTGTCACCGTGCTTTCTGGATTCATCAAAGCACCAGTTATCGTATTCCGTAACCATTTCGCCTTTGCGGATCCTTTCGTACAGACCGCCTACGGCAAAAGAGCCTTCATCTTCGGAATAGCGGGAAGCAAGTACTGCAAAATCCTGCTCTGTGCCCTTTCCGTCCTTGAAAAGCTGATATATACGCTCTGCCTCTGCTTTTGCCTGCTCTTTGCTTTCGAAGCTATCAAAAGAAACAAGAATATGGCGTACATCAACGGTTTTCTGAGTATCGATAAAAGGCGCTGTAGTAAGCATAAACACGTAATAGCAGTTTTTGGTGGTGTCCTCTATCACTCTGGTTTCGCCCACCTGAGCTTTCTTAAAGAGCCAGTTGCCCGCATCATCGTTTGCGTAAGAAGCGTTGATATATTCCACGCCGTTTACAACCTTTTGGGTTGCGGCATCAGCTTTATCGATAGAAGTAACCTTGCCGTCGGTAAGATACTTCAAAACTGCATTTTTAAACTCATCCTTGTTTTTGGAAAGAGCGATTTCGTTTGCGCCTTTTTCTGCCTTTTCTTTTGCAGCCTTATCGTCCTTTGCATAAGACACGGTGTACATAAGATAATCTACGTTCTGGCAGAATATAGGGCTCTTATCCTTGTATTCTTCCATCTCCTCTGCACTCGGAGCCAGCTTGTTATAGAGATTTGAGGAATATTCGGCGGCAAGCACGCTTAAATAGATGGCGTTGTAAATATCCTCGGAGGAAAGACCTCTGCCGTATTCATCGGGATCAAGAGAGTAAGCGCGTTCTTTAAGGGCATCTTTCGTTTCATCGGAAAGATCAAAACCTTCTGCCAAAGCGGATTCGCAAAAATACAGATAGTTGATCACGTTATTATAAGCCGTATCCGCAAAAAACCGGAAAAAGCTTTTTCCATCCGAATAATCCTGTTTTTTCAAGGATTCATCGGGGTTATAGATGTTCGATAAGGAAGCGCCGTAATATTTGGCAAAGGAATGATTCTGCTCGTAAATATAATAGCTCATCATACCTGCGGTAACGGTATAGTTTTCACTCTCCATAACGGTTTTCTTTAAAAACACGCCTGAATTAAGCACTAACTGAACGCATAAAACCGCGCAAAGCGTAACAGCCACTATACACGCAAGCACTATACCGCCCTTTTTGAAAAATGCGTTACGTCTTTTGATTCTTTGCTGTTCGAGTATTTTGTTTTTTCTCCGCTCCGCCATGTAGGAGCTTTTAGAGGTCTTTTTGGACATTATTTTTTTCCTTTCGATATATGACAAAAATTATCACTGCTATTATTGCGGCAACAGAAACCGCCGAAATTGCGAATACGGTTATAGCGTTTCCGCCGGAATTGCCGTCCGTTTCGCTGTTTACGGAAGGTTCCGTTATAACTTTCGCTTTGCGTTCCACCGTAATTGTATATGTTACGGCGGTGCCGTCCTGCGCAACACAGTGAACGAGTATATCCGTACTGCCCACCTTAAACATATCCGGAGCTTCTAATGTAACGGTAGTGTTTTCGTTTC
Source organism: Clostridia bacterium (assembly GCA_017381715.1). Lineage (GTDB taxonomy): Bacteria > Bacillota > Clostridia > Oscillospirales > CAG-382 > SFLA01. The sequence continues at coordinate 17,144 of JAFOBR010000006.1, read as the reverse complement.
TTGCAACAAAAGAAAACTCTGGTGTGGGCATTTCATAAGATAACACCAATCTGTATTTAAGACGCTCGGAAACGAATTCAGGTGTAAGTTCTCCGCAGGAAACGGTTATGGATTCAAGAAACGGATCGCCGTTCAACAGCTCCTGCTCCCTTCGAATAACCTGTATTTTGTAATTAGTGGATACTCCTGCGGGAGAAGTATACTTGATATTTACGGTAAGCTCATCGCTTTCCGGTATAACCGTATCGGAAAGCACGATAATACCACCGTCGGGGTAATCAAACTCAATATCAAGGTTTACCGCATCATAGGGTACGGTAACCGAATAATTGCGTATGGTAGGATTAAAAACGAAGTATTCCGCATTGTTTATTCTTATAGAGAAATCCGCAGAGGTGCGCCTTTTAACGGCCGAAACTTTTGTAACCGTTTCTGAAGTAACAACTCTTTCCACAGAAGTAACGCCGCAATCCCGCAAGGTGAGTTCCATATCCTCAAGATTTATTTCCGCCTTTACACGGAATCGCACCGCGGCAAAGGATTTAATAATACGGTTAGAGGGAATACTGTTTTTTTCGTAAGCGGCAAAGGTTATATTACCCTCTCCCGCGATATGCTCCACCTCGTAATCCAAGCCTGCGACGTACAAGAGTTCAAGTCGATTACTGTCAAAGGCAAGGGTTCCGAAAACGGAATCAATTCCTATTCCGCCATCCACATACAATACCACGGAAAATTCACTGTCGGGATGCAGATTGGCAGGCATAGAAGCGGTAACCTTCAAGGAATTTTCGGGCGAAGGAAGTGTTGACGAAAGCTCACTTAACAACGCAAGGAGGCGACGGGTATCATTATCGTCCAAAACGCCGTCTTTTTCGCAATCGCCTGCATAAAAAGCGTGAAGACTGATATTTTCGCCTTCTATACCTTGGGCAAGAATACGGATATCGGAAGCTGTCAACATACCGTCGCAATCCGTATCACCCACAACGATAAGCGTAACGTTACCCACACTTTCACCCGTATCCGAAACAAAGTTTATAACGTCGCCCGTACGGATATTTTCGTTATCCTCCAGGACTGTGCCGTCTTCATTTAAAACACGGAAACGGATATCTTTGTTTATAACGGTATTTGTAAATTCCTTAAGGTCAATTCCTGCGGGAACACGTACAGTACGGGTAACATCATCGTAAACAAAACGTTCATCTGTAAAATCAAGGGCAAGCTTTACAACGTTTACTGTTACGGATGCGTAAAATCCACCCGCTTTTACAGTGATTACGGAAACGCCCTCTTCAACGGCTGTCATAAGTCCGTTTGTATCAACAACGACGCTGGTTCCTTCTACAAAGAATTCGGCGGGTACGGCAGAAGCACCGGCAGGGAGATATTCCACAAGTATGTGTCTGCTTTCGCCAAGATTAAGTTCTCTGTCTCCGCCGGAAACGGAAATGCCGGTCAGTGCGGGGATCAAATAAAAATCAAAGTTATAAATTATTCCGAATGGCATAACACACTCCAGACGGTGCTTTCCTCCAAAGGTGTATTCTCCGCCGTAAAACGGAGTGCCGTCTATATACAGCAAGCCGAAATCGGAACCGATTGCCACGTTTTCTTGGAAGGTGCCTTCCCCGTTTTGTATTTGGGGAATCGTTCCCGCAAAGGAAGCGCCATGGACGGTTATACAAGCACCCGAAGCCGTAATGCAATATCCGTCTGCGAAAATACCCTCAAAGGCGTAATCCGAAACAAGTTCTCCTTCCGGAGTATAAACACCACGTGCGGTAAAAACAAGACCGTTCATTACGGCACGGATCTCGAAAGGAATTCTGGCGTATTCTTTTCCGTCCGCAACGAGATACACCGTATCTCTCGATGTTATATAAACTCCGTCTGTATATACCTTTTCGGTATCGCCTGAACCGATACTGCCAAGATACTTTCCTGTAATATCAAAAATACCGATTCCTTGCGAATTTGCAACGAACACTTTTTCAAACGCAACCGCAATATCCGAAACCGAGATATCGGAAACTCTTGAAACTCCGCTTTCGGAAACAAATATAAGCTCGTTTTGTTTAAACGCCGCAAGTCCGTTATAGCTTATAACCGCTTTTTCGGGACAAGGAATATCGTAATAAGATATTATTTCCAAGGTGTTTGAATCGACTATACAACAGTTATCCTCAAAGAAGACTGCAACAGCCCCTCCTCCTGCCGTAATATACAAGGGGATATCTGTAAACGAAAGCCTGCCGGATGAGATAAAAGCGGAATCGGTATAATGAACAACACCGCCGGAAAGCATAAAAATCTTACCGGAGGAAGAGTCGAAGGCCGTTTGCTCAGGCTTTATATTCAAACATGCAAAGGTAGTATAATCATTAAATAATGCGCTGTAGCCTATTTCGGAAGCTTCACCGCCGAAAGCTATTTGGTCAATATCCGAAAATTCAACCAATCCTATATTTTCAAACAGAATATAGCCGTCTGTAACGGACAAAGCGGTATCGCAAAATGCGTATATCAACCTGCCGCTTAAAATGTCAACACAGCCCATAGATGTAAACACAACGTCGTCGTTTACATCCAAAATATTGCCGTAAGGAGTGGTCAAAACTTTACGTCCGCCAAAAAGGAGAGTGTTTTGTTCAAAAGTAAATCCGCCAAAAGGAATATATCCTTCCTCTTTTTCAAGGCTCGGAGCCAAACTGTCCTTAAGGGATGCGCGGGATGTGGAATAAACACCGCCTTCAAGTATAACGTATAAAAGTTTATCGTCGACTTCAAATCCCACAACCTTTTCAGAGGTTTTGAATGTGCGCAAAGGGGCGGAAAGATTTGAAATATCGTACACACGGAAGCCAAATGAACTGTTATCCGCGGCAAGAAGAAATCCCTGCTCACGGTCAGCGAAAATAACGTTTTCGTACCCGAACCCTGTATGGATCTTCGTTTCTGTTTTTACTGCAAAAGAACAGGAATATACCAAAGCGCCGGAATTATCTGTAACAGTTACGGTATATTCACCGTCGCTAAGCACCTTTGTACCGAAAAACTCTGTGCCGTTTACAGCAAAAGTACCTGCTCCGTAAGCGGTAACTGCTACGGCGGTGGAATAAGTTTCGCCGTTTTCAACACCCCGTATATATCCCGCACCGCCTATATTCACGGTAGCGGAAAGGGATGAAAACTCGTTTTTAATAACAAATCTGTGATACCCTGCGGGTATTGCGGTGCCCGATTCATAAGGCAAACCGTCCAGATAACCGAAGCCTTCATTAAATACGATACTGTTTTCGGTAACCGAATAATCAAGGTTTCCGTATTTTACGGTAAAAGAGATGTTTATAGTCTTATCTTCAAAAGTGAGAGAAAAAACGTGCTGTCCCTCTTCTTTTACCGTATCCCCCGAATTAAAGGCTTTTCCGTTAAGCTTTGCGTTGCCTTTGTTAAAGAAGATTCGAGTAGGCTCGGTAAGCACCGCACCTTTATATATACCTGTAATTATGGGTTCAACGGATGCTTTAACAATATCTTCGGCATTAATTATACCGTATCCCGTGTAAGGAGAATGCTTGGTGCCCAAAACGGACATAAGCAGGTATTTGAATTGCTCACCGTCAAGCTCGCCTGCCGCCGAATGAGCAAGCGCCGCAATACCGCTTACAATAGCTGAAGACAGACTGGTGCCCGAGCTTACGGTATAACCTTCTATGGGATGGCACACCGTTATATCGGCGCCGGGTGCGGCGACGGTAATTTTATCATTGTACTGAGAAAAGTGGGTGGGCACGCCGTCTTTATCCACGGAAGCGACGGAAATAACCCCATCATAAGAAGCGGGATAAAAATATTTTCCCGCAAGAGAAGCATCGGCGCCGTCGTTACCGGCGGCGGCAATAACTATACAGCCTTTGGAAACGGCGTAATTAACCGCGTTTTGCTCGCTTACGGAATAAGAATATCCGCCCAAAGAAATATTTATTATGTCTGCACCGTTATCCACGGCGTTGTAAATTCCCTCTACCAAGGCGGAGGAATATACCATTCCGCCGGAGGACACCTTTACGGGATATATCTTTGCACCCTTGGCAACAACGGAAATAATACCCGCAACTGCGGTGCCGTGTCCCTCCGTATCCGCATAAACTCCATTTTTGCCGATAGTGGCATCATAGCCTTCGGTAATTACAACGTTTTTGAATTCGGGATGACTGCGCTCTATACCCGTATCCAGAACCGCGATCACAATATCGCTTAAATCGGATGAAAGTTTAAACGCTTCACCGACCGCGCACATATCCATCCACCCGCTGTCCCGAGAAAGATCAAGCAGATCGCGGGGCAGCTCTTTTTCTGCGGAAACCGTGTAGCGGGAAAGAAATGAAATGTCATCTGCCGTTACAAGATATACCTTTTCGCTGTTGGACAACCGCTTGTATTCGTAACCTTCAAGGAGACTGTCTACGTCCGCATCGTGAGTAAATGTTACTATATAACGGGAAAAAGCGCCATTCTCTTTTGCATAACTGTCAAAGCAGGTAAAACCTGCAAAGCCCCCCTCCGAAGCGGCGGCGAGCAACAAACATAACGACAGTATGAAAGAGAATAAACGCTTAAACATTTAAATATTCACCAAATAAGTTTGTAAGAGATCAAGCAAAATCGCTGTATATTTTTTTCATTTCATCCGAATATTCGGTATGAAGATTATCTTTATATATATAAAACACGTTTTCAAAAACCATTCCTTCTGCGGCGTCTTTTTTTGCATCTACCAAAACCAGAGAAGGCTTTTTCTCTGCAGAAGGGCAAATAACCCTCAAACGCTTGGGTTGAAGTGAATGCTTTTTTAAAGAAAACAACAAGGAATCCAAACGGTCTGCCCGATAAACCATATATACGTTTCCGCCGCTTTTAACACTTCTGGATGCGGCGGCACAGACTGAATCGATAGTACACAAGACCTCGCGCCGTGCAATATTCAAGGCTTCCGAAAGGTTATCAAATCCACTTGACGCCTTAAGATAGGGAGGATTTGAAACACAATAATCATAAACTCCGGCAGGAAATTCTTTAATATGGGTTATATCACGCTCAACGGCGTTGTAGCTTTCGGAAAATCCGTTGGAAAGCGCGTTTTGCGCGGCAAGAGAAACGTATTGCTTTTGTATCTCCACTCCGTCTACGCCAATAGCTTTTTTTGAAGCCAACAGCAAAAGACCGATAATTCCGCTGCCTGCACCAAGATCGAGGCACCTGCCTCTGCTGTTTACAAAATCCGCAAGCAGCAAAGCGTCCGTCCCGAAGCGGATACCGTCTGTATATTCGGAAAGAACTATTGATTTATTAACCCTTGTGATTATCATTTCCATAATATTGCTCCGCTTTCCATACCGCAAGAAGTGTTACGGTTTTTTGAGGGCTTTGACAATAAAGATGAATAATGCGCCCCCGAATGAGGGCGCACTCTCGTCTGTTACAGATTATTCGGCAATAGCCTGTACAGGACATGTACCGGCACAAGCGCCGCAATCAACGCAGGTATCTGCATTTATGTCTGCCTTGCCCTCGTCGTCAATTACGATTGCTGCCATGGGGCACTGCTCTGCGCAAGCGCCGCAGCCGATGCATTCGTCTTTGTTTACCTTATATGCCATATCGGACACCTCCAATTATAATTTACAAACCTATAATAACACAGAAAAATATGTTTTTCAAGTCTTTCTGCTATTTATTAAAGTATTTTTAATATTCTCCCATAGCTTCTCTGATCTTAACGATCATTTTAGAGAAGGTTTGGTTATAAACTATACTCTTGCTGCCGTTACCCTTGAACAGATAACCGTTTGCAAACATTATATCACCGTATTCCTCAAAGGCTTCTGTGCCCATGGTAGTGGACATGGCGTTGTTCATAATTTCCAGATACTTTTCGGAATTGGTTGCAAGAGAGGTTTTTTTCGTTAATGCCAAAAATACGGATTCGTAAAGGCTGTTTTTAATGGTATAATCGTTTTCGTTGTTTTCGGGATTATAATCCCAGATCATGCTCAAAACCTCGTGGCTTATATTTGCATCACCGGGGCCGTATATATCACAATAAGCGTCGGGAACGGGCTCGTCTTTATCAAGATAATCCTGAATCTCGTCCATAAAATCGGGGTTATACACCTTGATGGCGGTAGGCAGAGATACGGTTACGGTCCCCAGCTCTTTTACTACTTCATATAATCCGCTGTAATCAAAGGCAGCGTAATAATCTATATCGTAGCCCACGAGATACGGAACTGTGTTCATAATATCCTCGGGGGTTCTCATATACAGATATGAATAAAGCGGTGCGGATTTTCCGCCGTTCGCCACAGGAGCATCATAAGGGATAGAGGCGGTGAGATATATTCCCTTTTCTTCATCTATACGAACAAAGAAAATACTGGCAACGTGCTCTTTGTTCGCCATACCGATGAATGCCAAGGAAAGCTTTCTGTTTCTGCCGGTTTCAACCGAATCGCCTGAAGTTTCCGATTCTTCGATAACCTGAGAAACCTCTACGTCCGTTCCTTTATTGGATTCACCCAAAAGGACCTCATCTATGTAGGGCACAGCGACCTTCCAGGCCACCAAACCGAATATAACCAAAAAAAGCAAAAATACAATCAAGAAATTTCTGATAGCGGTAGACAAAATCTCCACTCCTTTCCAAATACATTATAATACAATTATTTTGTTTTGTCAAATATAATTATACTTTCAAGGTAATATTGACATTTATACTTAAATATCTTATAATAAATATAATATTATGTATACTTATGAGGATCTACAATGAGCATTTTTGAAGGTATCCTTTACGGTCTGTTACAAGGTATTGCGGAATTTCTTCCCATTTCCTCCAGCGGACATCTTGCTTTAGCACAAAATCTCTTCGGTGCCGCCAATACAGAGGGGAACGAATATCTTGCCTTCAACGTGTTGCTTCACCTGGCAACGCTTGCGGCGGTCTGCACCGTTTACCGTAAGGACGTATGGCTGGTTATCAAAGGCTTTTTCTCTTTACTCTTTAAATTGTTCAAAAGAAAATTGAATTTAAAAAAGCTGAATTACGGCGAAAAGCTTTGTGTAATGCTTGTTTTTGCCACACTCCCTCTCATTCCCGCAATACTTATTAAGGATTGGCTGGAGGCAGTATCTTCCGTAAGTTGGGCAATAGGATTGCTGCTTATTATAAACGGTTTGGTATTGTTTATTTCCGATAAGCTTGCAAGCAACAAATTTTCTGTTGCAAAAGCAAATCCCGTAAAAGCCTTTTACCCCGGAGTTGCTCAGGTGTTCGGTCTGCTTCCCGGCATATCGCGAAGCGGAATCACAATAACCGGTTCGCTGCTGGGGGGATTCAACAGAAAAGACGCAGTTAAGCTTTCCTTCCTCATGTCCATACCCGCCATACTCGGCGCAAGCATACTTGAGCTTCCGGATTTCTTTAAAAACGGTATCCCCGCGGAAAACGCACTTCCGTTTATTATCGGCGCCATAGTTGCGGCGGTAAGCGGATTCGGCGCAATCAAGCTTTTGCAGTATATTGCAAAAAACAAAGGCTTTTCATACTTTTCACTCTATTGCATTGCGGTGGGAATATTTGCAATAATCGCAGACATTATTATATAATATATTTTTTAAGGAACTATAAATAAAATGGCAACAAAAAATAAAAAAAGCACACCCGTAAAGAAAGCGGCAAAGCCAAATCAGAACAAATCGTATAAACAGACGAAAAACGTTGAAAAACAAAAAAAGACAGTATATATTGCTCCTTATATAATATTCATCGCCGCGCTGTTTATTACCCTTACCTTCTTTTTTGATACAAAAGCGGTAGGCTCTTGGGTAAATTCAGCTCTTGATTGGATGGTAGGAAAAGGCAAATACTTTTTACCCATATATATGTTTGCTCTTTCTTTTATGTGGAAAAGCGACAGAGAGAAAAACGCCCTGCCTCTTAAATCCATACTGTATTCGGTAAACCTGCTTACCCTGCTTATGGTTATAAGACTTGCAAAATATGAATCCGGCGTTATTTTTAATTGGTTTACCGACCTGCTTACAGAGAAAGCAATAGGCACCGTTGCAACCTGGGTATTGGCAGTTATATTCTTTGCGGTTTCTCTTATACTTCTGTGCGGCAGCACACCCGATGCGGTTGTAAGAAATATAATCAAATTCTTTAAAGAAGCAGATTATTCCGCTGTACAGTGCGAACACAAGGAAAAAGCACCCAAGGTTAAAGAGGTTAAAGCAAAGCCCGTAAAAGCGCCTGCACCTATCGTTGAGGATGACGGTCAGCGTAAATTCGATCTTCCCGTGATGGATGATATCGAATCAAAAGCCGCACCGGAGGAAAAGCACGAGATAAACCGTGAAGACCCTTGGGACGAAAAGGCAAAAGAACAAGATGTTCCCGTTTCGGAACCCGAAGTATCTGCTGAAGAAGTTATTGAAGCGGTTGCCGAAGAAGTGCCCGCGCCCGAAGCCGAAGCGGAGGACGAACCCGTTGCGGACGATATTGAAAGTCTTGAAGACGAAGAACCCATTCTTGAAACCGAAGACGTGGAAGTTCCCGAAGCGCCTTACGTATTCCCGCCACTTTCCTTGCTTATTGAGGGCAACGAAACCGACGGCGGATTCACCCAAGCGGATATACGGGCTACGGGACAAAAGCTTATAGAAACCCTTGAAAGCTTTGGCGCCCGTGCAAAGATAGTTAACACAAGCTGCGGTCCTACCGTAACCCGTTTTGAATTACAGCCCGAGATTGGTGTAAAGGTTAAGCAGATAATCAATCTTTCCGAAGATATTGCATTGCACCTTTCCGCCTCCAGCGTAAGAGTTGAGCCTATTCCCGGAAAGGGCGCTGTGGGTGTTGAGGTTCCTAACAGAAGATCCTCCATAGTAAGACTTCACGATCTTATCGCTACCCCCACATTCCGCGATTCCACAGACAAATTGCTTACCTGCCTCGGTAAAGATATTGCAGGAAACCCCGTATTCCTTGATATTAAAAAGATGCCTCACCTGCTTATTGCAGGCGCTACCGGTCAGGGTAAATCGGTATGTCTTAACTCACTTATTATTTCTCTGCTATACAAGGCCCGTCCCGAAGAAGTAAAGCTTATACTTATAGACCCCAAAAAGCTTGAGCTTTCCGATTATAACGGTCTGCCCCACCTGCTGGTGCCCGTAGTTACCGAGCCCAAAAAGGCGGCAGGCACCCTTAACTGGGCTGTTATGGAAATGGAAAGACGTTTTGAGCGTATCCAGGACGTAAGCGCAAGAGATTCCCGAGAATATAACGAAGCTATTGCAGGCGACCCCGAAAAAGAATATATGCCCGATGTGGTTATCGTTATCGACGAGCTTGCCGACCTTATGATGACCGCACCCGATGACGTTGAAACCTCTATCTGCCGTCTTGCCCAAAAAGCACGTGCAGCAGGTATGCATCTGGTTATCGGTACACAGCGTCCCTCCACAGACGTTATTACCGGCCTTATTAAAGCAAACATCCCCTCCCGTATTGCATTTACCGTTGTTTCCCGCGTGGATTCCGATATTATATTGGGTCAAAGCGGTGCTGAACGTCTGTTGGGTAAGGGTGATATGCTTTATGCACCCGTAAGCGCAATTAAGCCCTTGCGTGTTCAGGGCGCGTTCGTTGACGGTAAAAAGGAAGTTACCGCTGTTACGCAGTTTATTAAATCCGCCGCCAACGTTGCTTATGATGAAGCCGTTATGGAAAAGATCGAGCAAGAAGCAAAAATGTGCGGTGTGAAGAAAAAGAAGGTCGCTGTTGAAGATGAGAGCGGCGCTGAAGACGACGATAAGGACGATCCTATCAAGATAAAAGCTATTGAAGTGGCGCTTGAATACGGTACCATATCCACTTCCCTGCTCCAGCGAAGACTTTCTCTCGGCTATGCAAAAGCCGCCAGAATTGTAGACAAGCTGGAAAGAAGCGGCGTTATAGGCGAATTCGATCCCACCACAAAAAAACGCGCTATCTTAATTACTCCCGAAGAATTTGCGGAAATGAAACTTAATTCCAAATCCGGTGAAGAAGAATGAAAAAAACAGTTTTAATTACCTTAATCATTATTTTGGCGTTTACCGCAGTTTCCTGCGCATCCACCTTGAAAGGTAAATACGGTGATCCCATCAACACCCTTGCAAACGCTGTCAAAAGCGGAGATGCGGACGAATACTTAAGCGTATTCGAGGACAAATATATTTCCGAACTTGAGGAATATTACACCATAATTTCCGATACAGACCTGCACACCTCTGTTTCCGAAATTTTGGCATCCACCAAAGCCTACAACAAAGACGCTTGCGGAGCTTTTACCTCTGTTTCCGTTACGGAAGTGAAAAAAGAAACTCTGGATGAGTTTCCCGCAGACGCCGTATACACCGGCACGTTTGAGCCTGACGGCGAGGTGGGCGAGATGCTTTCCCTTACGGTTTCTTACGTTATAGAGGGAATGAGCGGCTCTACCGACCCCAAGGAAGCAACCTTTATCGTATATTCGGTTAACGGCGAATATTACCTGCATCCGATGCACCTTATGTTTGTTTTCCAATAATACCTCATTATACGCAAAACAGCGGTCTTTACAGACCGCTGTTTTTTATTATTGGGGTGATTGTTTTATCAGTCGATAAGGTTCACCAGATAATTATACCAAGCCTTGGTATTACCTGAGGAGGTATTTACCATAAACACTATATCGGTAAGACCGTAATCCTTGAACTCCTCGTAGATATTCATATCCACGTGGCGGGGGTCGATGACGATAATGTTTCCGTAATGCTCGGTAAGATAGGGTACGAAGGCGTTGCCGTAGGAATCCTTGATAACCAGAATGGACTTATCCTGAGGATTTTCCGGCACGTTGATAACCATATAGGGATGGTCGCCGGAGATAAACGCCGTGTATCCCTTAATTCCCGTGTTGATACAGAAATTATGGGTTGAAGACTTACCGTCGTTACGGAAGATCGTCATTGTAAGTTCTTTGTTGGGCATATAAGCTTCGATAGTATCGTAAAAGCTCTTTACACGCTCATCGCCTGTATAGCCGTACATAGAACCGATATATTTATCGGTAATTATCTCCACATCAAAATCCTTGATAGGAGTAGGTGTCATACCAACGGATTTTATAAACTCCGAATATGCGTAGTACGCGCCTCTGTGGGTCCAATGATGGTCGCTCTTGAAGAAGAGATATTCCTCTGCGTGCTCCACATATACGTTTTTAAGATTTACGAAGTTAACGTCGCCGACAATTTCCGCTTCCATTTTATCAAGTATAGCCGCCTGATTGGAAATTTTTGAGCTTACCTCGGGATCCGTAATGGTAATGGTTGCCAAAGGTGCAATAACCACGTTCATACGTGTATCGGGGAACATCTGGGCGTATCGTTCGTAGATCGCCGCGTATCTGGGCGCATAGGTTGCGGAGAAGAAGGACTGAGAGTATGCGGCGCCATTATAGATAATAAGTCCGCTGGGCAGGAATTCCGCCGGCTGTTCCGTAGGCGCTATGACTACCGCGTTTACGGTGATCACACACTCGGCGCTGAAGGCTTCTCCGTCCTTATTAACGGTGGCGGAAACCGTAGCTTTTCCTGCGGAATCGCCCTTAACGGTTACGGTGCCATCGTTATTAACAACGATAGAAATTCCGGCATCCCCTGTAACAGACCATACGAGATTTTCATATCCCTCGCCTACAGTTGCGGAAAGCAGATAGGTGGCGCCCGCAGTAAAGGTGGCGCTTTCTGCGGAAAGCTTTACGGGAATAATTACGGGTTCTTCACCCGAAACCTCGCTTTCATCGGAAACGTCGGATTCTTCGGGAGGAATGGGAGGCAGAGAAAATTCGGGCAAACTGAAATCGTCGCTTTCCTCTTTTTCTCCCTGACCTGCGTTAGGGTCGATAATTACCGTCATTCCTTCACGTTCATAAATAATGGAAAGGGATTTGAACGTATCCAGCTTTTTGGATAAAGATACCAGCGTTTCTCTGCCGATAAAGGTATCCGAAACGAAATCGGCTATATCTGCAAAATATTTGCCGCTCAAGAACGTATCCCAAGTGAAATCGGGCATTGTTGCAAGATTGCGGTTTTCTATTTCCGAAACGGTGGGGCGTTCTGTCTGGCACAGATTGAGTATTGCCACAGAGCCCAGCAGGATTACGAAAATAAATAAAACCAATTCGTCTATAAATTTATTATTTTTCATCTTCCCACCGCCCTTCTAAAATTTAAAGTAAATGAAGGGATTATAGGAATCCCCTGCAAGACGCACGGTGCAGAGAGCAAACAATGCGATAATAACAACGGTTTTAAACACACGGTCAATTGTGTATGCCTTCTCCTCGCCCAAAGAAGAGTTAAGCTTTGCGCGGATCTTGCTCATAACAAAAGCGGCAAGAGGAGTACAGCTTATAAGGGCCACTATAAGAAGCAGACCGTTTTCGTATATCATTGATTCGGAATACACGTTTGTAAATCCCGTGGTGCCGATACCGAAATAATGACCGAGCTTTGTAAACAGATTGGTTTCGTTATAGAATATAGCGTAACCGAACAGAGTAATAAACACGAAGGACACGCGCTGGATTACGGTCGACAGCATATCGGGCAGACGTTTATAGGCTTTATCCAGAATAAACTTTTCAAGAATAAGCCAAGCACCGTAATACACGCCCCACAGCACGTAGTTCCAGCTTGCACCGTGCCAAAGACCGGTGGAAAACCAAACTACCGTAAGTGCGATAATTGTGGGCAGATTCTTTGCGGCGGTCTTGTGTCCCGAACTCTTAAGGGATTTGGTAAGCTTTGTAACAAGCTTTGAACGCATAACGGGATAGAAAAGGTAATCTCTGAACCAACCGCCCAAGGTCATATGCCAACGACGCCAGTATTCGGTGACGTTTTTGGATATGTAGGGGTGGTCAAAGTTTTCGGGGAAGGTAAAGCCAAACATGTGGCCCAGTCCTATCGCCATATCCGAATATCCTGAGAAATCGAAATAAACCTGCAAAGCGTAAAATAATATTCCGCCCCAGCTGCTTAAAACGGTGGGACCCGCAGTGGTTGCAAAAAGGTTTTCCGCAGCCAGTGCGCAGGTGTTTGCAAACACAACCTTTTTACCCATACCGATGGCAAATCTGTACAGACCGTCGTTTATCTCCTTTGCGGAAACACGGCGGTATTCAAGCTGGTCCTCTATATCCGTATAACGTACGATAGGACCCGCAACCAACTGAGGGAAGAAGGTTATGAACAGAAGCAAACGTGAAAAAGACTTTTGGGGAGGGCAGTTTTCACGGTAAACGTCTATAACGTATGTCATTGCCTGGAAGGTGTAAAAGCTTATACCCAAGGGCAAAACGATGGCGGGAACGGGAATTGATAAGCCCAGAACAGCGTTGATCGATTCCACAGCAAAGCCAGCGTATTTGAACACGCCCAGCATTGCAAGGTTTAAAATAACACCGCCGGCAACAGCAAGTTTGCGTGCGGATGGCGTTTTTCCTTTGCCTACCAATATGCCGAATATATAGTTGATAAGTGCCGAAAACAGCATTAAGAACAGATATACCGGCTCGCCCCAAGCGTAGAAGAAAAGTGAAAATACCAAAAGTATTCCTCTGCGCCAGGTGCTGCTTTTACCTACATAGTATAAAAGCAACAAGAGGGGCAGAAAAATATATACAAAAAACGGACTTGAAAATACCATTTTTAAAAATTACCTCTTTCTGCGTGCGGCAACGATTTCTGCAAGCTCGCCCACGTTGTTCATTCCAACAACTTCCTTCATACTGAACTTCATACCGAATTCTTCTTCGATAGCGGAAATAAGAGTAATATGGGTAAGAGAATCCCAATCTTCTATATCGTCTGCCGTGGTGGAAGCATTAACGGTAACGTCTTCATCAAATACATCGGCAAAAACTTGGTTTAATCTTTCGTATATCTCGTTCATTTTATATATCACCTTTCTGAATGTGTGTTTTATTGAATTTGAAACTATCCGTATCTGCGGTAAAGGTATTATCACCGTTGGGAGTAAAGCCCAGCTTTTCGTAAATATCGGCTACCATTGCGTTTTTAGGGGTCTTGATATATTCACCCACAACCTTTTTGTAGCCTGCATCCCTTGCGGTTTCTACCATTGTGTTGATAATAAACTCCTCCATACCCCGCTTGAGTACACGGCAGGACATAAGGTAGGTGTTTACAAAAAGACATTCCTCCCGCTTTTCCATAATAACGGCGGAGATAAGTCCGTGGTCGCCGAATTTATCCTTAAGGGTGAAATAAACAGTTATATATTTATCATCCTTAGCGATATCCTCAATTTCCTGCTCGGTATATCTTACCGTGCGGAGATTGAACTGGTTGGAACGCTGGGTAAGCTGTGCTATTCTCGGGAAATGGTAGGCATCAAAGGCTTTTGCCTCTGCCACCATTTCAAGGCTCTTAAGATAATCATCATAATCCGCACACTTGCTCTGCAGAGAAACCCTTTCTGCTTCTGCACGGTATTGGTCGGTTCTCATATGGTCTTCCTTGGAATAGGAAGCGGTTCCGAACAATCCTTCTGCGCGGAGAAAATCTACGTATTCTTCGGGGTTTTCAGGCAAATCCGGCACGGTTATATCGGGAATAAGACTGCGTACAACTTCACGCTCAAAGGGGTTATCGTCCAAGAATACCATACTGTCCATACCGATATTCAGCACGTCGCGGATATAGCGGATATTACTTGCTTTATCCTGCCAGTTGGCAACGAAAACGGATATATCCTCAAGACGAAGCACCATTTCGGGATGGTTTATAAAGGGATCCTTTGCGTTTTCTTCGTTATTTTTGGAGCACACGCAAAGAATTATTCCGCGGTTTTTAAGCTCTTTAAGCCAAAGCTGGAAGTGAGTGAATGCGTGTCCCGTTCCCAGCTCGCCGATCTGAATGCCGTCTGTGCCGTCATCACCCACAACACCGCCCCAAAGGGTGTTATCAAGATCAAGAACCACGCATTTTTTGATTTTCCCTTCTGCGGAAAGAACGATATCGGTTATGCTCTTTGCAATAAGGGGAAGGATATCGGTGCGGAAGGGCATTTTGGCAATGCAGAACATCTTGTTATCCCGCAATGCACTTTCCCCTACTCTGCTCTGAATCCCCTCAATATCGCAAATGAATACGTTTTTGTATTCACCGCTTTTTTCGGCAAGGAGGAAATTAAGCTTTCTTGTCTGGTACGCAAAGGAATCTACTGTTTTTGCGCCGAAATCACCGAATATCCGGTCATCCCACACGGGAAAGTTAAACTGAATTATACGGGATTTGCTGTTTGCGGAAATTCTGCTCCAAGCGGCGGTAATGGATTCACACACGGTTTGGGCAAAATCCTTGCGGCTGTCCAGCGGAGTTTCGCAAAAGCGCATAAACAATTTATCCGTGCAGTTAATAACGGCAACGTAGGCACAGCCGTGGGAATACAGCTCGGAGGCAGGGTCCATGGTCTGTGCATCTATCTGGTTGTAATCGGAATCGAAAATATCGAAATTAATACCTTTCTCATACCCCCAGCCGCGAAGAGCAACTGCAATATGCTGGGTGGCGCAATCGCCGATAATGCCCAGTTTTATGACGGGGAGCGAAGAAAAATCCTTTTTCAAGTTTCTTTTAAGTTCGGTAAAGGCGGGTAAAAGCAAAAAGATCCCTCCTATTTATTAATATTAGTCATAACAGTATACAACTCAAAACGCCAAAAGTCAACAAGATAGGTGGTTTTTCGTAATAATTTAACACATAATTTATATTATATTTACTGTGTCTTTGCAGAGCAATTGACTTTTTGAAACAAAGTGTATATAATACGGTTAAACCGAATTTTGAAAGGAGGATTAGGAATGACCGTATATAACGCACCGTTTGCAAAATTAAACTGTAAGACCGCCGTGGCTTTGGGATTTTTTGACGGAGTGCACGTTGGGCACAAAACGGTTATAGAAAACGCGGTAAAGTACAGCCGTGAAAATAATATTCCCGCTGTTGTATGGACATTCATTAATTCTCCCAAAAAGTCAGCTCTTTCCATAACCGACAATGACGAAAGAAAAGCCCTTTTTGAAACGCTGGGGGTTGATATACTTATAGCATTCCCCTTTTCGGAGGATGTAAAAGGACTTACAAAAGATAAGTTTGTAAACACCGTGCTTAAAGAAAATCTTAACGCAGAAAAGGTGTTTTGCGGGTTTAACTATAGCTTTGGCGCAGGTGGCAAAGGTACACCGGAAGAGCTGAAACAGCTTTGTGAAAAGCAAGATATTTCCGTGGAAATATCCAAAGAAATAAGCGTTGACGGCGAAACGGTAAGCTCCACCAGAATACGGGAATATATAGAAAACGGCTTTCCCGAAAAGGCGAGCAGACTTTTGGGAAGACCGTACAGTATAAGCGGCACCGTAACAAACGGAAAAAAGCTGGGCAGAACCTTGGGATTCCCCACAGCAAACGTTCATATCCCCAAAAACAAGGTGTTCCCGAAGGACGGAGTATATCTTACCGTAACTTCTTTTGAGGGAAGATCCTTTTACGGTATCACCAATATCGGTACAAATCCCACGGTGGACGAAAAAATACGCCGTGCGGAAAACTTTATTTTCGATTTCTGTGAAGACATTTACGGAAAAGAAATAAAGATAGAGTTTTTGCGCTTTATTCGAGGAGAAAAGAAATTCGATTCGGTGGAATCGCTTGCCGAGCAGGTAAAAAAGGATATAGAAACGGCGAAGAGCTATATAAAGTAAAATAAAAATCCGAGTCTGATGACTCGGATTTTTTGCGTTTTGAAGTAAAATTTAATAATTATCTCAATTTTCTAAGATATCAAAGTTTTCGCAATAAAAGGAAATTTTGCCGTCTTCATAATCATTGACAAAAAAGCGCCTCATAAGAGGCACTTTTCTTTTTGTACTCGTAGGACAAAATTGCAACTCGCCAAAAATCACGCCGTAAGGCGTGTATATCATCAATGCGAAGCATTGTATATCATCAACACG
>JAFOBR010000062.1 GCA_017381715.1 Clostridia bacterium | reverse complement strand
CTGCTTATTATTCGCGGGAATAGTTGCTCTCGTTCTAGCCTTAAAGCAAAAACCAAACAAGCAAGTTGCAGCTGGGTACTACGACGAAAACGATTATGAATGATTACGCCGAAAGCCCCCTTTTTATTCCTTGAACTTCCTTCTCTCTTTGCTTTTGCTTTGCCTTTTTAGGTTTGTTTTTTAACGAGTTTTTCTCGTGTTCGATTACTCGCTTATACATCTCTTTGAAAAAATCCATAGACATACAATTTTCTTCAAACCACTCGTCGGTATATTTTTGTATCCATTGGTTGTATGAAGGTTCGCCTTCATCGGGTCTCCAGTATTCTGCCCCATTACCGTCAAGAGGCAGATCCTCCGGTGACAACGCGATATGTCCACCCCAAATAAGATTGCTTGCGGCAAGAGCAGGTTCCAACAAAGGTACGGTGATAACGTTTACATCGAAGGGTATATCGAGAAATCCGGAATCACCTTTTATTTCGGGTATGCTTGTTTCCGGTTTACTTGTTTCGGTATTGCTTGTTTCGGGTTCGGATTCACCAAACTGTTCACGTATATCTCCCGCAACGATATATCCGTCCCCCGCAGGTGTGCCGATAGAAAAACAAGTATCGTCTATCGTGCCTTTACCGTCTATGAGGACTTTGCAATCGCCGTAAATATATACTTTATCTCCTTTTTCCAGACCTGCGATCGCTTTAGCCTGTTCTCCCAGTCCCACGGCTTTGGCATAATGAGGACAAGACGCGATAATAAAGCTGTCTTTGTTTATTACCCAATTCTCGTAATCCGTTCCTCCGGAAGCTTTTTCGGTTTTGGTAACTACAAAGGTGCTTTCTTTCTCGTCCCATTGTAAAAGAGCTTTATCGTACCAGGCGAGGCCGGATTCTCCCAAATACGACATTGCGTTATCGTCCTCATAAGACCAGAAAAGAAGTATCTCACCGGCTGAAACGTAAGCCGTAGGCGACAAACCGTCACCCGAATACTCGCGATCGCTCCTGTCGTAATCATTTACCCGATGGATCTGAATGCGGTTCGAAGTATCCGCATCCACGATAGACGTATCTGCATCCGCAGCGGGAGGCTCGTTTGAAACGTCCTGCTCCAAAACGTTACAGGATGCAAATATAAATGCAAATACCAATATTAATGCCAATAATGTCTTGTTCATAAAGCAACCTCCTTAATCAATATTTTATGACCAACAATCATTCCGATACAAAGCCTTTGCTCCGTATCAGCCTTGGTTGTTTCCGTGAATTCTTGCGCAATTTTTCAAACACCGCCGAGGGCGGTTTTTGTGATTGAATTTACGCATAAAATCGTCCTCCTTTTGTATGTATTACGGGAAATTTCTTCCTCTGATTACATACTATCATACAGATACATGCCGTGTCAACCAAAATGTGTAAAATAACGTGATAAACCCGTGAAGATTTTGTAAATTTTGTTTATTGCAAAAAGCAAATAAAGTAGTATAATTGTTCCTTGGTGAAAAACGATATTTTTTGAAAAAGGAAGTGCGGAAGAATATGAAAATATTTGAACCGAAGATCATCTCCTCTATTAAAACTTACAGCAAAAAACAAATTATAAGCGATATTGTGGCGGGAATAATAGTCGCCATAATCGCTCTGCCTCTTTCCATTGCCCTTGCAATTGCCAGCGGTGTTTCTCCCGAGCAGGGACTTTACACGGCGATTGTTGCGGGGTTTGTTATAGCCCTCTTCGGCGGAAGCAAGGTAAACATATCCGGTCCCACGGCGGCGTTTGCCACCATCGTTGCGGGAATAGTTGCGGTTTACGGCACAAGCGGACTTGTTATCGCTACCATAATGGCGGGAATACTGCTCATACTTATGGGTATATTCAAGTTCGGAAGCCTTATAAAATACATCCCCCACACCATAACCACGGGATTTACCTTCGGTATTGCGGTGACTATCGTTATCGGTCAGATAAAGGATTTTTTAGGGCTCACTTACCCCGAAGGAACCCACGCTGTTGAAACTATCGAAAAGCTTGAAGCGGTGGGAAAATCCATAACCACCCTCAACTGGCAGGCATTGGTTGTGGGCGGAGTATCCTTGACGATACTTATCGTTTGGCCCAAGATCAGCAAAAAGATCCCCGGTTCTCTTATTGCCGTAGTTATCGGCACCGCTTTGGTAAAGCTCCTTAATATGGACGTAAATACCATTGGCGATCTTTACACCATTTCCGGTTCTCTCCCCTCTTTTGCAGTCCCCGAATTAAGCTTTGACCTTGTAAAAGAGCTTATTCCCTCTGCCTTTACCATTGCAATTCTTGCAGGTATAGAATCCCTGCTTTCCTGCGTGGTGTCCGACGGTATGATAAACGACCGCCACAATTCCAATACCGAATTGATCGCCCAAGGTCTGGGCAATATATGTTCGGGACTTTTCGGCGGTATCCCTGCCACGGGTGCTATTGCACGTACTGCCGCCAACGTTAAAAACGGTGGAAGAACCCCTATTGCGGGAATAGTACACGCGGTAGTATTACTGCTTATCCTCGTGGTGCTTATGCCCTTCGCGGCGTGGATCCCCATGCCCGTTATCGCCGCCATACTGTTTATGGTAGCATATAATATGTGCGAATGGCGCCAGTTTGTGCGTATTTGCAAAACCGCACCCAAGAGCGATATTCTGGTGCTGGTT
>JAFOBR010000061.1 GCA_017381715.1 Clostridia bacterium | reverse complement strand
TATCTATTACCTGCTGTTCATTGCGGATATTGCATTCGTATCCCTTTGCAAAAACGCCATAGGTGCTTTCAAGTTTTTTTGCCGCTTCGGCTGCATCGGTTCCGTTTCTGCCGGTAACGATAACGCTCCAGCCATTTTGTGCAAAAACCTCTGCTATTCTGTATCCGGTGCCTCTGCAGGCTCCGGTTATAAATACTGCGTTTTTCATAGGAAGCACTCCTTAGAAATAAAATTCGCTTTTTGCAGGGCGGATATCCGTAAGCGCACCGGTATAATGGCGGAGAGTATGAGGCTGATACGTGTGCTTGAGGCACTCTTCCTCGTTTATCTCTATACCGAGACCGGGCTTGGAGGGAATGGTAATGTATCCGTCTTTATATTCCAGAGATTCGTTTGTAACGTCCTTACGCCACTCAACATCGCTGTACATTATTTCAAGAATGGAGAAATTGGGACAGCAAGCGGCGATCTGAAGGGTTGCGGCGTTTGCCACGGGACCGGAAGGATTGTGAGGAGCAAAAGGAATATAATATGCTTCTGCAACGGCGGCGATCTTTTTAAGCTCCATAATACCGCCGGCATGAGAGATATCCGGCTGGATATAGTCTGCCGCCCGCATTTCGAACAGATCCTTATAGGATTTAAGGGTGTAAAGTCTTTCACCTGCGGAAATAGCCACGGGAGATTTATCACGCACTGCCTTAAGCGCCTCCAGATTATCGGGAGGTGTAGGCTCTTCAAACAGCATGGGCTTGAACTGCTCCAGCTCTTTGGCGATCTTTATACCCGTGGGAACATTAAATCTGCCGTGACCTTCGATAAGCAGATCAACGTCGTTGCCCACCGCATCTCTTACCGCCGCCACACATTCAAGAGCTGTATTAAGGTCTTTATTTGAAATTTCAAGATAGGATTTTCCAAAAGGATCCCATTTCATTGCGGTGATACCCCGCTGAACGGCAATACGGGCTTTTTCCCCGAATTCTGCGGGAGTTTTTGCACCTGCAAACCAACCGTTTACGTATATACGCACTTTATCGTTAACTCTGCCGCCCAAAAGCTGATACACGGGCACGCCCAGATGTTTTCCCAGAAT
Source organism: Clostridia bacterium (assembly GCA_017381715.1). Lineage (GTDB taxonomy): Bacteria > Bacillota > Clostridia > Oscillospirales > CAG-382 > SFLA01. Next base: position 30,032 of record JAFOBR010000061.1, on the reverse strand, counting down.
ATCCCACAAAGCGCACTCTACCGCAGACAAAGCGGACATAAGCACGGCGCCGCCGCGCCAATATGCGTCTCTGTATATATCGTGAAAATGCTTTTCGATATCAAGAGGATTTTTACCCACAAGATATTCCTTTATATGCTCAACAGCGCCGATGAGGGCTTTTTCTTTATATTCGAGGGTGGCTTCTCCCACACCGTCAATACCCGCATCGGTATATATCTTTACGAACACCCAGTTGGTGCGGAAGCAATCCACAGTAAAACATTTTACGTCTGTTACCTTCATAATTCTATCTCCTTATATATTTCGGGAACAACCTTTTTATCACAAACAAAATCATTTGGGGATATGCTATCAAACATTCCGATATGTATGGGAACTGCGTACTTTGGATTTATTTTTTCAACAAAGCGGGCGGCATCCGTCATATTCATATTGTTGCCCACGCCGTTTATGGGGAGAAAGAGGGCGTAAATGTCATCGGGAAGATCGGAGAATATTTCTTCGTTATACAACGTATCTCCTGTCACGTAATATTTTTTGCTTCCCGTATTTATAACCACACCGATGGCAGCAGGATCGCTGTGCTCCGCCTTTACTGCGGTGAACGTTACGCCATTTTCCGTCCAAGAGGTATGGCGGTTAAAGCAGACGTAATTGTTGTTTCCTCCGAAGGAGCGCACTTTTTCCCACACGGAACGGGGAGAAAGAACTGTTATTCCCGAATCGGCTGTCAAAAACCGCTTTGCAGTTTCGGGGTCGTAATGGTCGAGATGATTATGGGTGAAAACGAGTATATCCGGCTTTATATCAAAAAATGATTCGTCTACAGGAATACGGCGGTAATTTTGGGGTTCTATTTCTTTAACGCTGTCCGAAAGATAAGGGTCTATCATAACGGTAAGTCCGTCAAATTCAAACAAAAGACCTGCCTGCCCCAGCCAAGTTATACGGTGCATAACGTACCTCCTATATTTAACTTAATATTAATTTTAACACAACAACATTTTTTAGTCAATAAAACCGCTATAAATCAACCAAAGAAACCGATAAAAAAGCAAGTCTGCGTGTGCAGACTTGCTTAAAACACAGTTATTTATCCAGAACAAGGAATACGACCATAAACACAATGGCAAGGAAAAGGAAGAAAGCGCCTGTTAAAAGCATCGGCAGGTCAAAAGGCTTGCGCTTTTTGTTCTTCTTTTCACAGTAATCGTAATATGATTCCGGCTTTGAATAATAGGTTTCTCTTTTGAAATATCCCAAAAAGGTATTAAAAGAGTATCCGAAAAGATCGAATCCGCCCTTAGAGCCGACCCAGCCGAGCAGGCAAAGTCCAATAAGAGCAACGCCGGGAACCGTAAAGCTGTCCGAAACGATCTTTAAAATCGGCAAAAGCTCGGTTTGATCAAACAAATTCCATATACACGCCATAATTACGGCGGCGGTTAGGCCTATACCAAAATATGTGACGTATTGTTTAAGATGTTTTTTCATATTCGGAAATTACTTTTAGTCTTGCGCTGACAAAAGAGCCTTGTATTTTGCAAACTCTTCGTCGTTACATTCAACGAAATGTCCGGGAGCTACTTCACGGAGTGAAGGCTTATCCACAGAGTAATCGTGTTCTGCCAGACGGTTGTATACAATTCTCTTTCTGTTCTTTTCGTAAATAGGATCGGGCAAAGGAATTGCAGAAAGCAATGACTTTGTGTAGGGGTGCAAAGGATTCTTGAACAGTTCGTCCGAAGTGGTAAGTTCTACCATCTTTCCGTAATACATAACGCCGATACGATCGGAGAAGTATTTAACAACGGAAAGGTCATGGGCGATAAACAGAATAGTAAGGCCCAGACTGTGACGGAGGTCGTTAAGAAGGTTAATAACCTGCGCCTGAATAGAAACGTCCAACGCGGAAACAGGTTCGTCCGCAATGATAAGCTCGGGATTCATGATTATAGCGCGGGCAACACCGATTCTCTGTCTTTGTCCGCCAGAAAATTCATGAGGATAACGGCTTGCGTGCTCGCGTACAAGACCTACAAGCTCAAGCATTTCATAAACTTTTTCGTCTATAACCTTTTTGTTTCTCTCGCCACGGATGATAAGACCTTCGGAGATGATCTCGCGTACGGTCATACGGGGGTCAAGAGATGCGATAGGATCCTGGAAGATCATCTGTATCTGGGTAACCAGCTTTGTCTTACGGGCTTTACGGAGTTCATCCTTGTATTCAGCCTTAAGAGCTGTCAGCTCGGTTTCGGATGCTCTGGAAAGCAAAGCCTGATACTTTGTCTTTACAGCCAGAACCATCTGCTTGGAAAATTCCTTATCGCAGTTTTTCTGGTCAAAACGTGCGCGTTTGATCTCTTTTTTGCAATTAGTTATAACTGCATCCAATTCGCCCTTCAAAAGAGTCTTTTCGGCAGGATCTGCAGTGTTTCTTACCTTTTCTGCATACTCTGCTTTTGCTGCCTTCATCTGTTCTTGATAAGAACGGATACCGGCACTTATACGTATGCCTTTAAAATATATACTGCCGGAAGTGATATTATACAGCTTGATGATAGAACGGCCGGTAGTTGTTTTTCCGCAGCCGGATTCACCAACAAGACCGAATACCTCACCCTTTTTAACCTCAAAGCTGACATCGTCAACCGCGCGGTTAAAACCGAAGTATTGGCAAAGATTTTCTACTTTAAGAAGTGTTTCTTGATTATTGCTCATTTTCAACACCTCTCTTTTCTTTCATTCTTGCAATACGGTCGAGAATAGTCTTGGGAGGGTCAACCTTGGGTGCATCGGGATGCAGGAGCCAGGTTGCCGCATAGTGAGTATCGGATATCTTGAACATAGGAGGCTGGCGCTCGAAATCTATCTTCATAGCGTATTTGTTTCTTGCGGCAAATGCATCGCCAACAGGAGGATAGATCATATTTGGAGGAGTACCGGGAATAGCGTCAAGTTTCTCGTTTGTATCAAGGTCGGGCATAGAGGAAAGCAATGCCCAAGTATAAGGATGTGCGGAAGAATAGAATATGTCCTCGGAAGTACCGTATTCTACAATCTTACCTGCGTACATTACCGCGATACGGTCTGCCATATTGGCAACAACGCCGAGGTCGTGGGTAATGAATATAATGGAAAGCTGTCTTTCACGCTTAAGATCGTTGATAAGCTCAAGTATCTGGGACTGTATAGTAACGTCCAAAGCGGTGGTGGGCTCGTCACAGATAAGAATATCAGGGTCAGCGGCAAGAGCGATAGCAATAACTATACGCTGTCTCATACCGCCGGAGAATTCAAAGGGATACTGCTTATATCTCTTGCGAGGCTCGGAAATACCAACTTCCTTCATAAGCTTTATAGCTCTTGCCTTTGCAATGCTCTTGGTAACCTTGTTAACTACGCCGGAAGCGTTTGCTTTAAGAAAATCTATAAGTGCAACGGTTTCAGCGCCGTAATCGCGGGTGTCAACAGCAGCAACGAGAGTTTCAAGATGAGCAACAGTGCGCTCGATCTGGCTAACCATATTCTTTTTAGCAAGCTCAAGGTCGGTTATAGAAGCGGGAACCACCTTCCAATCGGGTTCTTTGCCTCTTGCGACACGTCTGTCGTAATCTGCCTTCTGCTTGGTGTAACGCTTGAGTTCTTTAGCGTTCTTAATAATACCGTCAAAATACTTGTCGATTTCGTTCTTAAGACCAGTACCGAAGGTATATATAAGACTGTCCTTACGGGTGTTAAGAGGATCAAGGGTTTCCATAACCTCTTTGGTGAGACGCTGGCAAATGGAATTGGCTTGTTTTTTATCAAGAACTTCCTGCTGATACACCTTTTTATTCTCGTTCAGCAAGGAAATTGCCTCCAACATTTCCTTTTTGGAAACATTTGCGGAGTACATAAGCGCCTGTTTTGCATCCTCAATAAAGGAAAGCATAAAGTTATCGTCCAGATACTTACGGAGAGTAACATTAAGTTCTTCTACGGGCTGCTGAGGAAGCTCTGTCTTGCCGGAGAAGGTAAGATAATAACCCATTGCAAAGAAGTTGGGCTGAGAAAGCGCAACAGCTTCTTTGAGAATAGCGTTTATCTTTTCAATATTGGAAACAAGTTCAGCGTAATCACCGGACTTTTTAGCACGGGAGAAAAGTGCGGGAAGAGGCTGTGCGAAATTAACAAGCTCTTCTGCCTTTTTGCCGGTTACTACCCAATCGTTCACAGAGGCAAGAGCCATTGCTTTGAGGCTCTTTATACGGTAAGCGCCGTCGGAAAAAGCGTTTTTGCTTATTTCAAACAGGATATCCTCTATATCGGCAACCGCCTGAGAAGCAGATTCGTGAGCTACATTATATTTATTTTCCAGTTCAAGGTGCTTATATTCGAATTTATCGAACATTTTGCACTTTTTGGAAAGTTCTGCAGCTGCAGAAGACTTTCCCTGTGCAGTAGCCTCGATCATACGTTTTTCCAGAGTTTTGAGATATCTGTTGAATATATCACGGCTTTCCCTCTGTCTTGCCTTGCCCTTTAGAAGCATTGCTTCGGTAAGCTGTTTACCGATCTTGATAATGGGGTTAAGACTGGACATAGGATCCTGGAAGATCATAGCAATCTTATCGCCGCGGATCTTGTGGAAATCCTCTTCGTTTATTTTAAGAAGGTCTTTACCGTCGTAAATAATCTCGCCACCCTCAATAATGGCGTTACCTGCGAGAATACCGAGAATTGCCTTGGAGGTAACAGACTTACCGGAACCGGATTCGCCAACGATAGCAAGAGTTTCGCCTTTTGCAAGGTCGAAATCTATGCCGCGAACCGCCTGTACCTTACCGTTAGAGGTACGGAAGGATATTGTAAGGTCTTTAACGTGAAGTTTATTTTCCATATCAGTCCTCAACTCCTCTCATAGACGGGTTAAATGCATCTCTGAGTCCGTTACCGAAGAGGTTGAAGGAAATCAGCAGAAGCGCGATAAATATTGCGGGGAACAGCATTGCGTGGGGTGCAGATGTCATAGATGTCTGACCCTGGGACAAAAGAACACCGATAGATGTTCCGAACACTTCCTGAAGATTGATAATACCCAGGTAAGTAAGGTTTGTTTCGGAGTTAATAACACCGGGGATAACCAACGCACAGCTTGTTACAATGGTACCGAGGGAGTTGGGGAATACGTGCTTGAACATAAGACGCCAGTCGGAAGCACCGAGAGTTCTTGCTGCAAGAACGAATTCCTGACCCTTGAAGCGGTAGAACTGTTTTCTTGTAAGAGCAGCCATACCGATCCAGCCGGTTAAAATGAATGCGAATATAAATGAAGGTACTATACCTACTTTAGCGGCAAGATGCAACTTAAACAACGTAGCTACAACGATAAAGGGAACACCGCTGAGGATATCGGACACACGATCGAGGAAAAGGTCGATAGCGCCGCCGTAATAACCCTGGATAGCGCCGTAAACAGCACCGATACAAAGGTTGATAGCGGAAACTACAACAGCAAAGATAAGAGAGAAACGGGCACCTACACCAATAGCGGTGAACAGATCCTGACCGAGAGAGTTAGTACCGAATACATAATTGGGCAAACGTCCCTCGTTGACATACTGATAATAGGTGAAATAGCACACACGGATGGTAACGGAACCGGATCTTACGTAACCGTACATATAGTTACCGGGGTCATTTTCGATACGAAGGCTGTTATAAGGAACTTCAACGGTAACGAGTTCACCATTATCATCATATTCCTTATACTGAAGAAGGCTGGGATTGGTGGAGTATGCGGGAATAAGGTTACCCTCTGCATCCACTGCGGGAGTGCCCTTGGCATCCTTTACCTGATACCAGATATTGGGATTATCCTTGATATCGTTAATATCCTTCGCTTCTACGTAAGGATATATTACCTGAACTCCGGTTTCGTTCTGGAAATCCTGAATACGCTGGAATTCTTCGTAAGATACAGTACGGTAAACAACGCCGCGCTCGTAATACTTATTGTTTTCAATAGTATAATACTTAACGTCACGCCACTGACCGCGGTATTTTTCTTTCTGAATGGTTTCGCCGAGAACACGGTTAACGGGGTTAAGACCGGTTTCCTCCCCTATAGCGTTCCAAACAAGAAGCTGGCTTTCAGACTGGCTTTCATGAGTGTAGCCGCCGTCCCAGAAGCACCAATTTTTATCGGAAAACTTATCTGCAACAGCCTTTATAAAGGGGGGATGGCTCTTATAAACCGTATCCATATGCCGGACGCTGATTCCGGAAACAAGAGGAGAAATGATAGAAAACATTACCAGAAATAAAATTATCCAAGCGGCAACAACAGAAGACTTGTTCTTCTTAAAGCGTATCATCGCATCTGCGAAATAGCCTCTTGATTTGGTTTCAAGCTTTTGGTCGTGAAGCTCTGCGTTGAGCTGCTGAAACTCAAATTGCTCGGCAGGTATATGTTCATAAACGTTGTTATCCATAATTACACACATTCATCTGCAAAAGCAGAAATAATTTCTCCTTTCTTTGTTATTTCTTGGAACCCATACGGATTCTCGGGTCGATAAAGCCATAGCTGAGGTCAACTACGATACTTGCAGCAAGACCTATGCTGGTATAGAAGAAGGTATTCATAATAAACATAGGATAGTCGGGTGCGTTTATAGAGTTGATATAAAGCTGACCTACACCGGGGATAGAGAATATCTTTTCGATAATAAGAGAACCAGACATTACACCTATAAAGCTACCGAAAATAGAAGGCAGAACAACTACCATACAGTTTCTGAAAGCGTGGCGCACGGTAGCCTGTGCCTTTGTAAGACCCTTTGTACGGGCAAGAAGCATAAATTCACTGGTGAGCACTTCGGTAAGCTCGGCACGGGTGGTTCTGGTAAATCCCGCGATAACACCGAAGGAAAGGGACATTATTGCAGGAACCATGGAAACGAACATTTCCCATGTGAAATAATCAGTACCCGCTTTCATAAGGAAGGGGAACCAGCCCAATTTATACGAGAACAAATACTGGATAACGAAAGCATAAACGAATGACGGAACCGAAATTACCACCATCGTAAGCGTTGAAATGGTATGGTCGATCCAGGTGTTTTTCTTTAAAGCTGCAATAATACCCAATATTATACCTATTGGTATACTGATCAAAATTGAATATAGGTTAACAAGCACCGTAGCAGGCATCTTTTGATACAGCATCTTGAATACATCTCTACCTACATACAGCTTGTCCGACACACCCCAGTCCCATTTGGTAAACACGCTCTTGAGGAAAATACCGAACTGCACGAGCAGGGGTTTGTTGTAACCCAATGCCTCACGTCGCAGCTCAACTATCTCCGCATGAGGGTCCTCAGGGGAAACGGTTGCGGGAGGCAACATTCGGATAAGTATAAAGCACATACCGGTTATTATAAACAAGGTAATCAGCATGAGCACAACTCTTTGTATAACGTATTTTAGCATAAATTTTCCTCCGGTTTTCAAACGGAAACGCTTTTAGTTTTTAAAGTGCGCCGTTTAATAATGTTGGCATATAGCAATATAATACCGGAACATACCTGCTCCGGTATTATATTGCGTGCAGGGACATTAAGATGCCCCTGCACGAAAGTACGGAAAAGACGTTCCGTGCCTGATAATTTTAGTTAAAGCTTAAATTAATACTTAAGCTCGCCGTTCTGGCTTGCTACAAATTCAGCCCATTCTGTGTCATTGAAGTTGTACTTGGTGTAAGCGATGCCGCCACGGCCCATAACGGGGTTGTACTCTTCAACTACGTAGTAAACCTGCTGAGAAAGAAGTGCCATGGAGCCGTCTTCCAGCATGGGCAGGTAGTTGAAGTTCTTGAGGATAGTGGTTTCGAAAGCTGCAAGGATTTCGAGACGAACTTCGATATCAGCCTGACCGTCGCCGTAGTTGTAGGTCTTGCCGTCAACTTCTACTGCTGCGCCGTTAAGAGCGTCGGACCACTGCTTGAGGTTGAGAGTTACGTCTTCACCGTCGATCTTGATGGTGAGGTTGGTAGCTTCGGGATTGAACCAAGCTGCGTCGTATGCACGAGAGGGGTTAACGTAGAGGTCGGTAAGAGAGAAGGGGTTAAGAGCGGAGCCGGACCAACCGCCGAGAACGGTGTCAGACATACCGGACTTGATCTTGTTGGACCAATCATTGCCGTATTCAGCAGACTTGTAGAACTCGATCTTGCCTTCAAAAGGAGTGCCCTTAATAACTTCTGCAAGAGTGTTATTGAGGTAGTTGACGGTGGTGGTCATGAAGTCGGAATCGGAAGAAATTGCATACTCGATCTTGATAGCCTGATCGGACTTGCCGTCTTTATCGGTATCGGTAATGTAACCCTTTTCGATAGCTTCGTCAAATGCCTTCTTGAAGAATTCACGTGCGCCTTCAACGTCGTAACCGGTGATGGACTCAACAGCTGCGTCGAGAGAATCGAACTTGGAAACGTCAACTGCGTAGAATTCGCAGAGAGCCTTCTTAGCTTGGTCGGTATCGCGGTACTTAGCACCGGTATCGGGATCGTATACATAAGCGGAGCCTATCATACCGAAAGCACCGGAACGAGAGGGAGATACGGTGGAAGCGAACAGGTCTTTATCATAAGAGAGAGCAAGAGCCTGCTTGAAGGAGGTGAGCTGGAGGGTTTCGAGATCCTGCTTGGTCTGGTCGAAATCTTCAGCTGCTTCACGGGTAGCGATAGCTTCGCCGTGGCCGTTAAGGATAAGGAAGAAGGTTGCGGTTGCGGGAGTAGCATAGCAGTATTCGGAGCTACGATAGCTATCGTAGTCGTCAGCCTGGAGGCCGTAACCCATAAGTTCGCCCTTAAGGAACATAAGCTTTCTGGTTTCAGCTTCTGCAACTACCTGGCAGTCAACTGCGGTGGTCTGGTACATAGGATAGTACTTGCCATCTTCGGGATCGCAGTAGATGTGCTTGCCGTCGGTATAACCGAACCAGTTTTCGTTCTTTTCAAAACGCATAGCCTTGTCTTCCTGGTAGGAAACAAGCTTGTAAGGACCGTAGGACATGGTGGTGTCTACGCTGGTGTTGTAAGTAGAAAGGTAGGTGTCGCCTTCCTTCTTAAGGCAGGATTCGTAAAGATCTTCGTATACGAGCCAGTTGCCGGAAAGGTTGTAAAGGAGGTAGAAGCCGGTGAGGGACTTCTCGAGTACGAGAGTGATCTGGTAATCGCCGGTCTTGATAATACCAACGTTTTCAAATGCGAACTCTTCGTAAGTCTTCTGATAAGACATGTAGTAGCCGAGCTGTTCTCTGGTTTCGTTGCCCCAAACAGCAGAGCCGGTGAAGGAGTAGAGAAGGTCGATAGATTCGTCGGTTACGGGAACGTAGCCTTCGTCGTTAGCGAGAGCTGCGAGAGCATCCCAAACGCCTTCAGGGAAGTATCCCTTGTAAGCGGAGAGAGGATCGCCGCCCGTCCAGCCGTAAGTGGTATCTTCGAGACCGAAGTACATCTTTACGCCGTCAGCGGTGGTGTATACGCCGTCATCACCCTTAACGAGGTCAGCGAGAGCGAAGTTCATAGCTGCGCCGTCTGCAGAGTTTGCTTCCCAAACGGTTCTGCCGCTGTTGTAGTAGCTCTTACCGCCTGCGATAGCGAGGTCGCCATCCATGTAGTCGGTAGCGCGGTAGTTAAGAAGTTCGGAATTGAACAGCTTTTCCATGGAGTACACGTAAGTGTCTGCATTGATGGGGGTGCCGTCCTGCCACTTAGCGTTAGGATTGAGGTCGATAACGTAAGCGTAGCCCTTGGTTGCATCCTCGGGAATGTTGAACTGAGGATGAGAAGCCTTGATGTCTTCGGTAACATCTACGGGCATAGCAGCTGCCATTTCGGGTACGATAACGTAACCGGAATAGGGATCCTTGCCTTCAACGGGGTTGAGTGCATCGTTGAAAACGAAGGTGTAGAGACCGCTAACGATAAAATCGAGAGGATAAGAATCGTCAGAAGTTTCATAGGTGTGGGGGTTCCAGTTGGTAGCAAGGGTAGATACGGAATCCTTCCAGGTGAAATCGCCTTCGAACTTTTCTACAACGATCTCGGTTCCGGATGTTTCGCCTGCTTCCTTAGACACGTTACTCGTGTCATCACCGGGCTGGCAAGCAGTGAGAGCAAAAAGCATAACAACTGCAAGCACTAAAGCAAGAATTGAAGAATACTTTTTCATCTTTGTGGTTTCTCCTTAAATATTTTTTATAATAGTTCCCACGAAGGAACGAATATGTTATAAGCAACTTTTACCGAAGATAGCTGCATATAGCATATACGTTTCTTACATTCAGAAACTATTCGGTACGTATTATACCACACTATTTTTAAAATGTCAATTTGTTTATGAGAATTTATTATATTTTACAACTATTTTCTTATAAATAAACATAATTTTGTCATTATACATCCTTTTTTATGCAAAAGCTGTATATTTTTCAATTTGAAACACCGCATTGAGGGACAATGCGGTGTTTAAACATCTTTATTTATAAAAATTTTCTATTATATCCAATGATCTGAGCAAGGTCTGGGGTGTACCCGCATAATATGCGGTGGGGCGCACACCTACGAATTTACCAAAGGCTTTTTCATAGTCATAATATCTTTCGGGGTACCCTTCCTTTTCATAGAACTGGGCATCTATTTCCATTTCAAAGCCTATTTCTGTGCGGGAGGTTTTTTTGCTTCCTATTATATTATGTTCAATATCCACCACCGCCTGCTTTTCTACACATTCGGGCACTATCAACATTTCATCCTTACGTGCGGTATTAAAGAAATGGGAAGGCTGGATTATGGCAACATCGAAAATATCCGTAAGGTTGAGCACGTGTCCCATGTTTTTGGAAGAGGAGGATGCTTCGTGGTAATAAGGTATCCACAGCATTTTCTTTCCGTAGCCGTGAACCTTATCGGATACCACGCGCATTGAGTAAACGATGGGATTGTTAAAATCTTCTTCCGGCTTATCGTTATCAAAGCGGGTGTAGCCTGCGGTAACGATATCCTCTCCTGCATAATATATGCCGATGACGTTATTTTGCCACAACTCCTCGGGCAGAGCGTTTTTGATCATATCCACAGTGTCTGCCCACGCAGGCGCAAAAAGATGGGTAAGGGCGTGGAAGTTTTCTGCGGAAGGAACGGAAAACCACAGCTTTGCATCGGGTTTAATGGCGGTGATACGCTTTGCAAGGGAAACCGCATCGTTTACGTAGTCCTTAACGTGGTAATCCGCAGGCAGACGGTGGTTTGCGGTGGCGTGGTATTCCTGCTTTATGGTTTCAAAGCGGGAAGGCTCCCCTACCATATCTACGGTCATATTATCTATTATATCGTGGGAGAGCACGGAGTAATCGTTTCCGTCCTTATCAGTAAAGCGATTGTAGGTCACTATGGGAATAAACAAAATCTCATCCGTTACGTTTAAAAGACGGGTAAGCTCCTCGTCTGTGGGAGTGTAGTACTTGGTATTTCCGTATCCGTTGTAACAGGTGTAAAGCAGTACGCCTTTTTTCATATATGTATTCTTCCTTTCCGCAAGCTTTGGTATATATTATAATGGAAACATTTTCTTTGTCAAGTCAAAAAAACTGTCCGATATTTTACAACTTCTTAACATTTGCATGGTAAAGTATTATAAATCCAACTTAAAAGGAGTATTGGGTATGAAAATAACATATAAAACGCTTACAGCTTTTATGCTTGCCTTACTTTTAGCTGCCGCAGTCTTTGCGGGATGCACGGATGATGGAGGCAACGCTTCCTTGGCAGAAAGCGAAGCCGAGGTTTCCGAAAAGGAGGAAAGCTCCAAGCCTGACGAAGAAAGCGAGGACGTTTCCGACACCGAGGAAAGCACAGAAATTTACGTTCCCGACATAAACGAGCACGGCGCATTCCGTATTTCAAGCATTGACGACGTTTCCGATAAAAACGGAACCCGTTCTTACTTGGTTTACGCGCCTTATACCGACACGTACACCATTGAAGGAAACGGCGTATCCGATATTACCGTTTCAAGCGGTGAAACGGTAATAGCAAGCGGAACTTATATAAAATCCCTTTCCCTTACAGAAAACGAATTGTATACCCTTACAGTAAAGACCGAACCCAATGCCGACTTTAAAATAGACGTTAAGGCGGACAACCACCTTATTACTCTGCCCTATGACGTGCCTTCCATCCAAGAGTCTATAGAATATGATGTTTACGGAAGTGACAAGCTCACCGCCGCAGAGGTAAACTATATAAAACGCAAGGGCGGTACCTATATTTATTCCAACAACCCCGAGCAGTTCGGTTCACAGCACGTGGGCAAGGCGTTTATGCGCAACGAAGGTCTTACAGGTGATGTATACGTAACCTTTGAGCACGCAAACTATTCGGGAAGCAACGCGTATCTGGGGTATCAGCTCAAAAACAATACCGACCACGACGTATACATTACCATTACCAACGTGGGATATCAGTGGATAGGTACTTGGTTCGGTCAGCTGGCGTGGTATGATTTTTACAACACCTCCTTTGAACTGCCCGACGATTATCTTAATGCAAACGGCAGTATAACCTCCAAATATTCCCATCTTGATTACGCATACAAAAAATACCAGCCCCGTGTGTATCAGCCCACCACCTACCGCCTCCCCGCGGGAGAGTATTTCTGGGTAATAGGCGGAACCAGTGCGGATGCATACAGAAATATAAACGTGGATAATTCCGCAAACCACTACGTAAACAATATCCGCTGTGCCAACGGGAACGTAAAGTTTACCGTAACGGGAGGCGAGGTTACGGGAACTATGTACTGCTATACCAACGCTTCTCAGGTAAAAGCAGAGCCCAAAGCCCTGGGCTACGTTGCGGCAGGATACGCACAGCAGTATTCGGGCATCGGGAACCACCACGGCGTTATTGATAATTATATGGAATGGACCTTCGGCGATGCCGATAAGGCGGGTATGCTTCCCGTAACCTACACAAACCTTTACGCAAACTACGTACCCACCTATTCACCGGCGTACAACAAATACAACAGCACCCCCCACGTAAACAACACCACCTCTTGGATGACACACCTTAACCCCCAGAATGACCACCGCGCCGTGGGAATGGATATGGTTGAATTTATATGGCACGATCAGAACGGAAAGCCAATTGTTATTGATAACCACCACGCAGACGGATGCGGTCAGCCTGCCAACACGGCAAACTGGATGATTGAGTATCAGGACCATTTCACACTTATCAATCAGGGCGATACCGAGCGCACGGTTACGCTGCATCTCCGCGACCACGGAACGCTGGCTATCCTTGTCCGCGACAGTCTGACAGGCGAAGTGCTGGAAGCTTCCTACACCGCAGGACTGGGCGAAAATAGCAACGTGTTCAGCAACTATACCTACGAGATCGTTATCCCCGCCCACAGCGTTAAGCAGATAACTCTGGATTATCTCCTCGTAGCCTGCTCTTACGGAAGCGTTATCCACGCAGTAGAGCTTAAATAATTTAAAACACTCCGCGTTTTTCTTTACGCGGAGTGTTGTTTTATTGTATAAGCTCCGACAGCGCACAGGCTATCCGTCCTGCCAGCAAATGCTTTGTGGGCGGGTGGATATTATCCTTTTCGCATACGTCTGCGGAAATAACGGTTTTTACCTTTGCGGTTGTATTTTGAACATCAAGCTGTGCTTTTTGAACGAGCCGCCAGCCTTCGTTAAGACAAGGGGTGAAATCCGCTATCTGCACCACGACAAAGGGCAAAAGCTCGTTACGAAGCTCCCTGCGCCATGCCCGTATCAGGCTTTGAAGCATAGGCAGATACGCCTTGCCGCCGTCAATAGAAGTGTTGCTCTCGCCCTGATACCAGACCACCGCAGAAACGGAAAAGGGTAATATTTGAGAGAGGGAATAATCAAACAGAAAGCCATCCTTGTTCCAAAATCTATACGGCGAGGTACGGAAATCCTCGTGCTTCTCATCGTCGGCAACAGCGATTCCTTCAGATTCGAACAGCCCTGCAGGTACCCAGCTTTCGATCATAGAAGCGCCCTGATAACAGCAGATGATGCCTACCGCAACATCTTCTTTTTCCGAAATTCCGTTTCCTGCCAGATATCCGATAGCAGACCAATCCCTTATATTTTCTTTATCTGCTTTTATCCATCCGTCTTTGGGGGAAAAACGCTCTTTTTCAAGGCGGTGGGTAACAAACATACGCAGTTTTTGGTTCGAACGCAAAAGCTGCTCGGGAACATGGGCTTCGCTTATCTTGAACTGCATATTGGATTGCCCTGCGCAAAGAAGCACCTTGCCGATATAAATATCTTTTAATAAAACTTCAGTGTCATCAAAAACGGCTTTAAGCTCGTAAGGCCCGCCGAAATCCATGGGAGGAAATTCCAAAATCCACGTATCCTTTTCGGATACAAAGCTTTTGCTTTTCCCTGCGAAAATAACTTTGCCTTTCCCCTGCCCCGTACCGTAAATTCGGATAGGCAGCCCTGCGGCAAAAACCATATTGGAACTGAAGATTGGATCTAATCTCATTACTGTCACCTCCACGTAAGCGCTTGAGTATTATCTTCGGAATATTCTATCTCTTCCGAAATTATGCTTGCCAGAACCGCAATTTCCTGCAAGGCACCGGCTTTTTGGCTGTAAATAAGGGAAGCAAGCAGACGCTCGCAAAACAGACAAAAGTTAAGGCGCAAACGAAACTCCTCTTCATCATACGCTTCCGTGCAATGACGGTATATGAAATATGCAAGGGCTCTTTCCAGATATTCGTCCATACCCTGCGGGCGGCTTTGGGAAGAATAATTCAAAAACAGCTCTTTGTGGTTTTCTTCCAGATACTCCAAGGAGTTTATGATTTCCTGCCATACGGCGTCTTCCCCCGCATCGATTTTGTAAGACGAGTAAAGGGTTTGCAGTTTTGTATTGTAATCTGTACTTTTCTCCCCAAATAATTTATATATTCTCTCCCGTTCTTCCCGCCCGTTAAAAGAAAGTGCTTCTCCGTCACAAGCAATTTCCACCGTTTGTTCCGTAACGCCGTAATTGGGGGAAGAAAGAATTATCCGCGCCGCCTCACGGCAGGACATACCCAAGCCCACCTCAGCCACATCGGTATAATTATAAAAACGGGGATGCTCGCGGCAGATGCCGCAAAGGTGCTCTTCCCCTGCGGATAAAATAATTTTGCACAATCCGTTTTTATCGAGATGAGGGCATCTGTCCCCTTCGCAAAGCTTGAAATGGGGCGTACCTTCATAAGAAATACTGTTTAAAATATCCGGAGCGTAAGAATTTTCAAGGCTTTCGTATTTTTTCAAGGTTTCCTTGTCAATATCTATCTCCCAGCCGATACAACAGCTGTGTTCGCATTTATCTGCAATACATTTGAAATTTTTATAATATTCAGGGGCAAATAGCTTCATATCGTACACTCTTTTGCATTATTTGTGGTTAATCATTAAAAGCAAGCTCTCCGTTTTCGTCGACGGTTGCGGTTTTAAAGGTCATAGTTCCGGCATATCCGTCAATGCCTTTATATCCCGCAAAAACGATTTTGTCCTTCCAGACGGCACCCTTGGGAACCGACGCGCAGGGGATTTCGGGATTTTTGGGCGTTCTCCAATTATCAAAAGGATTTTCAGATACCATATACCGCGCCTTTGCATTAAGACTGAATATCAAATAATATCTGTTTTTATAAAAGATATAATCCGGGCATTCGGGCTCGGTGCCGTCTTCCGAGATATAGATCGGCTTATCGGTGTCCTGCCAATTTTCAAGATCCTTTGACACAAAATGAGCAAGACATCCTTTTTTCTCCGCAAGGAGTGCGGTGGTAATGATCATATGGAACAGTCCGTCTTTGTCCTTTATAATTTTCGGATCGCGGGCACGGGCACGGTTGTACTTTTCGGGCAGGAAAAAACCGAAGTTTTCATCCTTTTTAAAATGATATCCGTCATCGGATACACTGCGGCAGATCGGTGCCGCAATAGTTCCTCCCCGCCTCACGGTATAATACAAATACTCCACTCCGTCCTGTTGTATCCAGGAGCCGGTGCATATGGAGCCTTCGGCGGGGTCTGTTATTTCCACCGCCATAGGATGGATGCTCCACCGCACGAAATCCTTTGTTGAAATATGCTCCCATTGATGCGCGCCCATTCCCCATTTGCTGTAATGATGGTGACGGTCTTTAAGATAAAGAACGTGATATTCATCACCGCGCACGTAAGGCATACAATCCCCGACAAAAACATCTTTTTCGGGCCGCCAGCATTCTGCGTTTGAAAATACGCCCAAAACACTTGGACTTTCCTGCTTGGCGGGATAATAAAGCTCGGTTTGTATTTGAAAAGCCGTTTCAAACCCGTCTTCCGAACGGGACAAACGTGTACCAATAGGCCACTCTTCATCAACAAGTGCGCCGTTAACGTATAACTCTATTCTGTGCTTCATCAAGACAACGGAAACACCGTCGCCCTGCTTGACACCGCCCTTAAGCACCAGAGGCTCGGAATGAGAATCGTACTGAACCTTGCAAAGTAATTCGTCTTTATTGGTTTGTATTTCAATGGATTTTCTTTCATTATTGTACGAAACGGCGTAAAACGGCATTTCGTTAATAACAAACGTAAGTTTCAAATCCGTCATATCCTACCTCGCTGTTTTGGCAAAATAATGTGTGTTGTATTTATTATAGCATTGTTTTTTGGATTTTGCAAATAAACTTACAGCTAAAAACGGTCCGGATGCAATACAAAAAGATACCGCCGAGAAAATCTCGGCGGTTTTTGACTTGCTTTTATTCTTCTCAGGTATTATCGGAGGTTCGTTTTGTCTGCCAGATCACCGTAGACAGGGGTGGCCAAACCGAAGCCACCGGAAACCGTGAGGATTTGTCCGGTGGTATAGGCAGAGGCATCGTCGGCAAAGTAGCATACAGCTTCTGCAATTTCCTCCGGCAACCCCATACGACCCAAAGGAATGTGCCGCATAAACAAATTACGAAAATCATCGGACAAGTGCTTTTCCACCGCTTCTGTGGCGGTGATACCGGGAAGGACAGCATTGCATCGGATGTGCCGCTTTGCTTATTCCGTAATTTTGCTAAGCGTTTACTACATTTTGCGATTCTACGATTGACAAAGCCTCAGTATTATTTTACAATAGCTTAAACCAATATAAGTGAAAAGAGGTTGTTTATGGCAATGCATTTGTTAAAACCGCCAATGGGTTGGAACGCATGGAACTACTTTGGCTGGGAGCATATAAACGAAACGGTAGTCAAAGAAACTGCTGACGCTATGAAGGATATGGGTTTTTTGGAAGCGGGCTATAATATAGTCTCCATTGACGATGCATGGAGTCATATAGGCCGCGACGAAAACGGAGATATCGTACCGCGGAAGGATAGATTTCCCTCCGGTATGAAGGCGATGGGCGATTATCTGCACGAGCGAGGATTCAAATACGGTCTCTACGCCGGCGCAGGTGTGCTAACCTATGCAAATTGCGAAGGTAGCTTCGGGCATGAGCGTCAGGACGCAAAGAAATTTGCCCAGTGGGGCGTTGACCTTCTGAAATATGATTTCGGATACGTTGCGCCGGGTCAGGACCCTTCTCACCTTTTCAGAAGAATGGGACAGGCGCTGCGGGAAAGCGGAAGAGATATCATCTTCTCGGGCTGTTACGGACACACCCACGTGACACAATGGATGCGTCAGGCGGGCGCATCTATGTGGCGACTTTCGGGCGATATTCAGGATAGCTGGGAATCGATAATCGCTGTGGCGAAAAATGCCCTTACGGTTGGCGCATATTCAGGACCCTGCGGTTGGAACGACCCCGATATGATGGTTATAGGACTTAATGGCGAAGGTTGGGTAGGCCAGATCGGCGGCGGTTGCAGTCTGAACGAATACAGCGCCCATTTTTCTATCTGGTGTATGCTTTCCGCGCCTCTGCTTATGGGGCACGATGTGAGAAAGACCACTCCTGAAATAGCAAATATTTTGCTTAATAAAGAGCTTATCGCCATAAATCAAGACGATTTAGGTGTGCAGGCGTATACTCTTCCCCCAATGAGCAACGACGATTTCATTCTCGCTCGTCCCCTTGCCAACGGTGACATCGCCTTCTGCCTTGTTAACGAAACCGATACCGCCAAGAAAATGATACTTTCTTGGGATTATTGCGGCTGGGAGATCACTGACAGAGTTCGGATCCGCGATTGCATCAACCACGTCGAGCTGGGCGAATTTTCTTGCGGCGCCTTTGCCAACGTTCCGCCGAGAAGCGCACTCGTTTGGCGCGCAACAAGAATTTAGAGAAAATAGTCAATAATTGATATGCTATAGACAAAGAAAAGCCGCCGAGGAATCCTCGGCGGTGTGTTTTTAATCTGTGCAAAAATACTTTACGGATATATCAAAAAATTCAGTTCAGGCAAAGCAATTAGGGTTCGTCCGCTTTTCTGATCAACAAACGCAATATAAGAAAACTGCTCTATAATCCCAAGATAAGTATCATATGTAAAAATGTCTTTCGAGATTGCAAATGCAATGGGACATCTATATTGTAAAGAAATGCCGTTCGGTGTTGCGATCCCAAAAGAACGTTCTATCTTACTCACCTCATCAAAGAATTGCTCATCCTTCAAATAAACAGTAAAATCAGATACCACTAATATATTATCGTCTTTGAATTTCGAAAAAACATCCTCAAATTGATCCTCCATAAGCGTTGGCCATGCAAAAGGATCATCCTCGTATTTGATAATAGCATCCATCATTGCTTCATCTGCACGATAAATCATACTTGGGTGGATTTTTTTGTCTGCAAATAGCTTTTGTATCCATTCTTTTGCGATATTTTTATTTTTGATACGAAAACTTATCACATTGGCACCTCTTTTTATTATAACACTAATTTTGATAAAATTATATCATAAAAAATATAAAAACACAACATGACCCCAAAAAATTGATGCTCAGTTGATGATGTAACAGACGGAACAGTTTGGGCGGTTTCGGAACGTATGGGGAATTGATGCCCGATTTGTGCATCAAAGTGGTCTTTAGTGGTCCGTAGATCGCGGAAAATGAAAAAAGCAAAAACCCGCAAGAACCAAGGATTCATGCGGGTTTTCTGCGTGCCTTAAACGAGTGAAAAGGTGTCTAAACGAGGTAAAAACGAAAAAAAGGTGTCCAAAGGTCATTCTTCAATCAAAGCTTTTCCTTCTTTTCCATTTTCATCAATAATATAAATAAAACAATTTTCAAATTGATTTGAATAAGATTCACCGGTTTTAAGCTTTTCAGGAAAGTAGTTATATTTTATTACTACTGATAATTGATTCGGCAATGATTTTACCGTTAATGGTGCAAAGTCGTATGGCAAATCAGTATTATTGTGGGCGCAAGTGCCATCTTGCGTTGAATCATATACAATTATTGAGTTGCCACAAGGACAAACAGCTTTCAGAATTAACTGTCCATTTTTCTTGATAATAAAAGGAGCGAAAATGCCTCTTGTTTGTTTGCCCGTATGTGAAAATTCGAAAACCGAACAGCCGCAAGTACATTGCAACTTCGCAGATACGGAAACACCATTGTGTTCTTTTACATCTTTTATGTAATCAAGTATTCTTAACTTCATAATATCCTCCCTTCGAGGTTATTATATCATATTTTGCAAGATAATTCAAGAGCTTTGCGCATCCTCGCTTCCCAATCACGCCGTAAGGCGTGTATATCATCCTGTTCCGCAGGAACGGTATATCATCAACACGAAGTGTTGTATATCATCAAGCCGCAGGAAAGATACACGCTAAAGCGTGATGAGATACAGCCCCAAAGGGGCTGATGATATGCACCGCACTTCGTGCGGCGATGATATACCAAGCCTGCGGCTTGGATAAAAAAATTCCGAGAACGAAGTTCTCGGATTTTTTGGCAGGGGCAGTAGGACTTGAACCCACGACCAACGGTTTTGGAGTGGCTCAAAACGCCAAAAAGCCTTGAAAAATCTACAGATTTTAAGCCTTGTTTGGGACCTTTGCGCGTCGCAGTTTTGCGTTTTGATGCTTTATTGATGCTCTTGCCCTCTCCCGCATTCATTATATAAAAGCCGCTTTTTTGATGATATAGGAAAATTTAAGGGCGCTGTTTTAAATTTACAACGCCCTTTTTAAACCCTATCTTCCGAGTGAAGAATATAACCTCTTCTCTCTCGACGTTGATATCTTAACTCTAAATCAAATCTTTGTCAAGTATCAATGATTGGGTCGCTATAAACAAAGAAATAAAATGTCTTTCCTCCTGAGAATAGATTCAGAATAAATATTGACAAAACGTCAATTTCTTGTTATAATACTATTGATATATATTTAGTCATTATCACTAAAACAGATCTCTAAAGCGCAAATGCATCATATGGCATTTCCCACTTGAGAACAATTTGTAATTTGATGCATAAGTATTTTGAGGGTATAAACTCAATCTGCTTATGCTTTTTTATTTGAGGTAATATGAGTCGCATAGGCATAATAGGAGATAACTCGTTAGAATATATAGAGACACTTATTGACATTTGGAATGACGGAGATTGTGCTGTCCTTTTCGATAAAAATATTCCGCACGCAAAAGCAGTTGAGATGATTAGAGAAGCGGGCGTTCAAAAATGTTTTGTGGATGATAGAATTTTCAAACGTTGGAATCTATCGAATGAAGAAAAGGGCTATATCGTTCCATATCAGCTTCATACTTCTCATTCAGCTTTGTTAACTGAAAACATTTACAATAAATTTCAAATTAATTATAGTAGTTCAGAAGCGGTTATTCTATATAGTTCAGGAACCACCGGCGCAGCGAAAGGCATTATTTTGTCCCACTTTGCAATCAACGCTAACGCTGATGCCATCATCGAATATATGAATCTTACTTCTAAAGATTGCATATATTTAGCAAAACCTTTATATCATTCTTCCACACTTACAGGCGAGTTGCTTGTTGCGTTAAAAACAAGAACTAAACTTGTAGTTTCCCCTGTTATAGTCCCTCCAAGGTTTATACTCAATCAGATTTGCACATATAAAGCATCTATTTTATGCCTAAGCCCTTATTTGCTTGAATTGTTAGTTCAAGGTTACTACAAGAATAAATCTAATTTTGATATTTCATCATTAAAGAAAATATATGTTAGCGGTTCCGTACTTTATAATTCTCTTCGCGAAATGGCGCGCCGTACATTCCAAAATGTTGATATTTTTAATGTTTATGGGTTATCAGAGGCAGGTCCAAGGGTTTCTGCACAACGCGATGGATGTTGCAACAGCAATTCTGTAGGAAAACCTGTAAACGGAGTAAAGGTTATTATCGTACGTGAAGATGGGAAAGTAGCGAATGAAGGAGAATATGGAATTGTACATATCAGTACACCCTGTGTTTATAACGGTTACATTTCCGGCATAACTAAAAACAAGACACTATATAAAGATTGGTTGAACACGGGCGATATAGGCTTTTGGGATGAGTTCGGAGAATTACACATAGTTGGACGATGTGACGATATTATCACAATTAATTCTCACAAAATATTTCCTTCAGATATTGAAACTGTAATAAGCAACAGCTTTGATATTAATGCGTGCGTCGTTTCAAAGACAACAAAAAACGGGCGAGAGTTTTTATGTTGCGTTTATGAAGGAGCTGTTTTCTCATACAACGAGTTTGTTGAGAAAATAAAGGACAAGTTGCTTCCTTACGAAATACCACAGTATTTTGTTCAGTGCAATAATCTTCCCCGTAATGCTAACGGCAAGATATCCAGAGAGGCTGTAACAAAACTGATTATTGAACAAATACATAATTAAACTAATATTTGCAAGGAGTCGTTTTATGCAAAGCATTGAAGATAAAGTGATTAATATTATTTCCAATAACGTATTAAACAAAGAAATCGTTATTGATAAAAACACAAATCTCGTTCAAGATTTAGCGTTAGATTCTATAGTTTTCATACAAATCATATTGGATATTGAAACCGAATTTGAAATTGAGTTTCCTGATGAACTATTGACGATGGATTCTCTTTCCTCGTTAAACACAATTGTGTCAATAATCAAAAATATTATATAAAGATTTTCAAAGGAGTAAAACATGCTAAACTTTCTTACAAATGTATTAGAAAACATAAGTTCTCCGAGGAATTTGTGTAACACCCAGGATAGATTAATCCAAGCTTGTGTGGGTTGCGATAGCGATTGTCAGTATACGTGTTCTGCCGAGTGCGCATCCGTATGTTTGGCTCAATCGGAGGGACATGACGGCTCAAGCGGCAACTGTGCCAGGGAGTGTACCGGCGCTTGCACTGATTTGTGTTCTGGTACATGTATTTCTATCGCAAGTATATATGGAGTCAAATGATGAATAAGAATCTTAAAGTTTTCCCAAAAGATATACAAAAATACTGTGTAAACAAAGTGCTCAAACGAATAATCCCTTGTGTTCTTATGTTTGCTGTGCTTCTTGTAGCAATTATTCTGTGGGGGGATATTTTAATTCCACTCGATAGCGAATACGTGGGATTAAAGCGATTTTGCTATCTTGTCATATTAAGCATACCGTTTATTGTTACAAGAGTTCCTATAGCTTTATTTGACCGAACTTATTGTGGAACGGTAAAAAAGGTAGATATTGAAACAACACCGGAAACTTATCATCCTGCAGAGCCGACATTGGAAACAGTGTATATGAAGAATACAATATACTTAAGCATTGAAACTCCTAACGGTAAAAAAATGCGAAAAAAGGTATATACAGGCCGTGCTAATGATGCGCAACATCTAAGCACTTTCAAAGAAGGAGACAAGGTTTTTCACTTGTGCGAAACGAAACACACTATTATTCTTCCAACATTAAGCAGCACACATTGTACTTGTGCAGTTTGTGGTTCTGTTAACGAAATAAGCAACGCGGTCTGTTACCAATGCAAGCACACTCTGGTTAAGGAATTTGAAAATAAAAACCATAAGTAGATACGTATGTACAGAGGTTGACATGAAAAGAGAAAACGTTTATATGGGCACACTTGTAAAAACGTGGATGCATGATAAAAATATTAAGTACGTAACATTCAGTGTGACCGATGATTGTAATTTGATGTGTGAATATTGTTATTTTACACATAAAACAAACAAGAATAAGCTTTCACTTGATGTTGCAAAGAAAGCTGTTGATTATATACTTTCTGAAGAATCATTTCTTATTCACGATGGAGTGGTATGGGACTTTATCGGGGGAGAACCTACCTTAGAAATGGATTTAATCGATGAGATTTGTGATTATATCTTATACAAAATGTATACACTCAACCATAAGTGGCTTTACTGCTATCGGTTTATGATAGGCACAAATGGATTGTTGTATGGCTCAGAAAAATTTCAAAAATTCTTGTTAAAGCATCAAGGCAATCTGCATGTGAATATAACTGTTGACGGGTCTAAAGAAAAGCACGATTTGTCCCGTATAAAAAAGGATGGCAGCGGCTCTTATGATGATATTGTGAAAATATTACCGCTGTGGTTTCAACAAACGGCTAATTATTCCACCAAATCAACGTTTTCTCATGCAGATTTGCCATTTCTTAAAGATAGCATTGTAAACTTATGGAACCTTGGCTTCAAGAATGTAATGGCAAATGTAGTTTTTGAAAATGCTTGGCACGAAAATGACGAAGAGATATATGAATCTCAGCTTTTAGCGTTGGCGGATTATATTATAGATAATAAGCTGTGGAACACTGTATCTGTTAGATTCTTTTCTCCAACGATAGGATACCCTGTTTCAGAGCAAGAGCTCAAAGTTAATTATTGTGGCTCCGGCAATATGTTAGCCGTATGTCATACCGGCAAGTTTTATCCTTGCATTCGTTTTATGGATTCAGCTCTTAATAACCACGAGGCAAGAACTATCGGAGATATTTATAATGGAATTGATACGGAAAAAATACGCGCTTTTAACGCGTTGTCAACAGAAACACAAAGTTCTGATAAATGTTTATCCTGTGATGTTGCCAAAGGGTGTTCATGGTGCACCGGGTTGAATTATGATGAATCAGAAAACGGCACTATTTTCTCTCGAGCTACTTATCATTGCCAATTACATAAAGCAAATGTAAGAGCAAATAATTATTTTTGGCGCCGTTATGAAGAGGTAACAGGAAACGTTTCTCCGTTAAGATACAATAAATATACTAACATTTCAAAAAATAACAAGTATTTGTATATACTTCACGATAATGTTTTTAGTTATTGTAATGTAAACGCTTGCTACGAGTCAAAGGTCACAATAGACGACGAGAAGTATTTAGCTGCTATAGAATTTTGTGAGAAAAACAACTATATTCCTGTTCATGTGGGATTTGAAACCGAACGTGAGTTTGGCTATTATATTGGTTCTGTAAATGCAGTCTATGAACGGAACGAAATGACTGTTGATGTTGTAGAACATACCGATATATCAAATCTGCCGGAAGTAATATCGACTCTTATAATTTATAGAACGAATTTCGATAGTCTCGAACACGTAGTAAGAGATTTGAGTATACTTTTTAAATACAACGTCAGCAAAATAACCTTAACGATAGTTGACTATCATAAATGGTCAACCAAGCAAGTTTTTCAATATAAAAAGATACTCGCGGATTTAACTGAACTTGTTTTTACAGAATGGAGTTCCGGACATTATATTCAAATCGATGTTATTACAGACAACCTTCTGTCAGATAAAAAGTCATTTTGTTTAGCGGGCGAACGCAACTTGACTTTTGCTCCGGACGGCAACATATACCCTTGCCAGGCTTTCTATTTTAATGATAGCTATTGTCTGGGCGAAGTTTCATCTTTGAAAGACTTTTCAAAATCAAACATTTTCCTAACAATGTGCAATAAATGTGAGGCTAATAATTGTAAAAAGTGTTTGTTTTTAAACCACAAAACCACAAGTGAAAAAGATGTTCCTTTTGAACTTCATTGCATAAAAACCAATCTTGAACTTTTAGCCTCCTGTAATTTATTGCACAAGATTAGGGATGCAAGCTTGGTTTTAAATTTTGATATTAATGACCGAATAAGAGCTTCCAAAGATTTGGACCCTCTGATTTCCTTACGAGGAAACTCTTTCATAAACAAAGGATATAATGATATTTTCACTTTGGGAGAAGATTAAGATGCGTAAAAATTTAGCTTTAATTTCCGAAGAAGAAAAATCTGTTTGTGTTATGCTGTTTTCCCTTTTGGCTACATACAAAACCTTAGGGAAAATTACCAGATATAACATTGATAAGCATGAATTGGAACACAAAACGCTTATTACCAAGAAGCGTTTAGATGAACACTGGTTCTTTTTAGCGGAGAAGTACCAATTTCCTTTTTATGCAGATGCGTCCATGAAAGTTGACATAGAAAACAATTATATCTATGTTGATTTAGATTCATATTAGTGGAAGGAGTGCCGTTTTTTGAAATTGCCTTCTAAAATTGCCCAAGCAGTTCGAAACACCCCATATTATTCTAACATGCAAACGGACATTAGTTTAGTATCTGAATTTCCAATTCTCTGTAAAAATGATGTAGTAATTAACACAGACCAGTTTTTGTGTGATAGCTACCGTTTTTTACCAAAAACGTTTGTGAGAACAAGCGGTTCGTCCGGCGTTCCTCTTCAAATGCCGTGGAACCCAATCGAATATTGTGGTTCTTTATCAGAACTATGGAAAATTCGAAAACAATATGGTGTTTCCCCGGCCGACAATTACGTTTCTTCGCACATATCTCTTTACAACTTTGATAACAATTCAACTGTAAAGGCTGTTATTCAAAAAAACAACCTTTCATTATCGAAAGCTCTGGTTAACGAACAAACATTTTTGTATTATCACAAACTGATAGTTGACTTTTCGCCGAAATGGATGTTTATGCCGCCGAGTTTTTTATATGGTTTTTTGCTCTTTTTAAAAGAAAGAAATCTTGAATTGCCGGAGTCTATTGTTTTAGTTGAATTAACCGGCGAGTATTGCAGCGCAAAGCTTTTCGAATGGTTTGAGACTACGTATCCCAACCTAACTTGGAAACTAATGTATGGCATGCAAGAGTTTAACGGCATCGCATACGGTAGCCCCAACGGCATGAAAATTTTGGATAAAAATGTTTATGTTGAAATTCTTGATGAGTATGGTACAACTTTGAAACCTTACGAAGAAGGAAATATCGTTATATCTGGTTTAAAAAACTCGGCTTTTCCGCTAATCAGATATAAATCGGAGGATTACGGGTATTTTGATTCCAACGGCTTTTTGCATATTACAAAAGCACGTTCTAACGATTTTATTAGAATTAATGATAGTATCTATGACGGCGCGATTTTTTGGAATGTCATTTTAGAAATAAACAGCAAATTGGATATTAAAGTATTTCAATTTCAAGTTATTCTCCAAAACAATATACTTTATTTTAAATTGCGAGTTGCTAACTCCGATAATTTGCTGATTGCTCATATAGTAACTTTTATATCAAATTATTTGAGCGCAACATATGGTTTTGAATTTGAGATTGATGTTCAATTTGTTGATGAAATCTTACCGATTCAAGACAAAAATAAAATCAAGTATTTTATAAATCAACACCAAACGCTGAATTGAAACAAAAGTTACTTTTATTAACATTTTACTACATAATCCAAATCACACTTAATTTTTGGAGGAATCTATGCTTAATTTTTTAATCAACATTTTATCGGGGCAGTCAAACAGTAGAAATGCTTGTGGCGACTATCACAACCCCAACAACGTGATACAGGCTTGTTATGGTTGCGACAGCGAATGTGATGCTACATGTACACTTGAGTGCGCATCCGTTTGCGTGTCTCAGGCAGAAGGACATGATGGCTCATCCGGCAATTGCGCGAGAGAATGTACCGGAGCATGTACCGATATGTGCCGCGGCGACTGTGTTTCGCTCGCCAGTCTTTATGCAAACAAGTGACTTTTAAATCACAATGCTTTGCAATCTATTCCACCCGAAGCTACTTAATGTATTTCGTAATAATTTAATGTTTTATTCAAGAAGGAAAATAATATGCTATCTAAATCTTTAAAAAAACACAGAAACAAACACATTTTAAAGCGCATTATACTGTGTTTGCTTTTACTTGCCGCAATTACGTTTTTTGTTATATACTATCGCGAAACTATATTTTCCTATGAACTTGTCCCGCCTTTTGCTATAGCGTGTATAGGTATTGTAGTATATTCTGTTCCGTTTATTCTTTTTAAAATTCCACTCTTGCTTTTGGATAGCACATGGACGGGTGTGGTTACTGCCGTAGATATAAAAACAAACATAGGTACGTATTCGATAGGAGGAAAACATTACCCATATACAAAAAACGATATTGTATTAACCGTAAGAAAAGAAAATGGTAAAACAGTGAAATGTATCGCAAAATCTTTAGGAGTTAAAGAACAAAAGTGGATAGACCCGCATACTGTAGGCAAAATAGAAAACCACGTCGATGAATTCAGTGTGGGCGACAAGGTATATCATTTTTACGGTTTTAAGTATAATTTTTATGTCCACGAACCTCAAAATGAACATAAGCATTGTATCGTTTGCGGAGCTCCAAACAATCCAAACCGAGAGTATTGTTTAAATTGCCATCATGAATTGTTGGAAACGAAAGCTTAGTTAACTAAAAACAAAATATAAACATAAAGTTTGCTGAATCTTGAAACGGAGAAAATGTAATGAAAGATACAAACTATGTCGAAAAGTATTTAACGCAAAAGAAGTTTTCCGCTTTAGATGTTGTCTTAATTATTGTATGCGTAGCGGCTGTTGTTTGGGTAATTTTTTTGCCAAACGGATTACCTATAGGCGTTCCCGTGCTATTTTTAGCCGCAGTTAGCTTGTTGTTTTCACAATCAAGACACATTAAAGACGAGCATTTTGACTCGATTTTAAAACAACGTCTTGACGAAAACAACATTGCTGTTGATGACACGAACATTATTGCTGCGTACGATTTTGACCGAAGCCTTATCAAGAAAGGAAAAGACGGTATTATACGTACAGACAAATACGTCGTTACAAAAGTAGAGTTTGTAGGAGAAGAAATACTACTTTCTGTAAGTATTTTTTGTCTCGTTGAAGATATCGTTGAAGTTAAAAAATATAATGTTTCTTGCGGACAAAATGTTGTTTTGTCAGTTAACAATAAAAAAACAAGTGTTGGCGTTTTGGAAGCTGCGGTTTTGGAATGCGATGAATTCGAGGAAAGCATACCTGTGTCCGTGAGTGATTACAACGTAGAAAAGCTTGTGCAGCGAATTTGCAACAACAATGAAAAGAATTAAGTATTTGCCTTTTGTTCTTAAAGATGTTCACACACACGGTAAGGGCTTCTTTTGGTTGTTTATTATTAAAACCATCCTTAATTCCGGTAGAATATATGTTTCTGCGTTTTTAGGACGAGAAATGTTTAATGAGTTACTCATTGGGATTACAAGTCAACAAATAACATCGAAGTTGTTATCGTTGGTTTTTGGTATAGTATTATTTGACATATTATTTGCATTAATAAACTCTGCCATTGATTATTATTCCGAAATATCAGCGACTAAATATAGTAATCATTTTACGATCAAGAATTCCCAAAAGTGCAGTTGTCTTAAATTTGAATATCACGATAATCCAACCCAAAAAGATAACGTCAAACAATTTTTGAGTGACAGTGGTAGCATTATCAATTCTTTTTGTCAGGTTGTTACACTTATAGTAACAGTCGTTTCTTTTGTTACATCACTATTTATAAGCTTAAGATTTAGTGTTTTAATTACTTGTTTTTCTTTATTAGTGGCATTTCCTTCATTTTTTATTAGAAAGAAAAACAAAAATGCTGATTATCAATTAGAAAAACAATTAAATTTAACCGACAGAATTATTGACTATTTTAAAAACGTTTGCACCGGTAGAGCCTTTTATCAAGAAATACATGTTTTAGGAGCTATTTCTTTTTTTACAGACCGTTTAAAATATTATTTAGAAGTTCGTACAGAAGAGCGCATCAGATATAGAAAAGCCAAGCTGGTACGTGAGTTATTTTTAATTCTCATATACGCTGCGGTGAATATAATAATTAATTTGTGTGTTATTGTTTTTATCATCATCAAAAATCTCACCATAGGAGATTACT
Source organism: Clostridia bacterium (assembly GCA_017381715.1). GTDB lineage: Bacteria > Bacillota > Clostridia > Oscillospirales > CAG-382 > SFLA01. The sequence continues at coordinate 710 of JAFOBR010000061.1, read as the reverse complement.
CGTACTATACTTCAATTATTAATAATCTTAAGAATAATTCAAACTCCCTTGTTTCATCGTTCAATGAATTATATATTTCATTAAAAAAGGTTGAAAACTATTATTCGTTTTATAATAGCAAAGAAAATGAATACTCGTATGGAACAAAACCGATGCCGAGCGTAATTGAAAAAATAACATTTTCGCATGTTTATTTTAAATATCCTCAATCGCACGAATATGTGCTGAACGATGTTTCGTTCGAAGTTTCACAATCAGAAAAAATTGCATTAGCCGGAGTCAATGGCGCGGGTAAAACTACAATTATTAGTTTGCTGCTACGTTTTTATGACCCCACAAAAGGTGAAATACTAATTAATGATTGTAATATCAAATATTATAGATTAGATGAATATCGGAATCATTTTTCTTGTATGTTTCAACAATCTAATTTGTATAACATTTCTTTGCGTGACAATTTGTTGTTAGGCGTTCAAGACACCAATGTGAAAATTAACGACAACGCTCTCGTTGCATTTTTATCATCGCTTGGCATAAAGCTTACTATTGAAGATTTATCAATGCAAGTTAGTAAGCAATTTGATGAGCGCGGTATGATTTTTTCTCCTGGGCAAGCACAAAAACTCAATGTTGTAAGAACTCTGTTGAACGATAAACACATTGTAGTGTTTGACGAACCGTCATCTTCAATGGATTCTATAACAGAAGAT
>JAFOBR010000060.1 GCA_017381715.1 Clostridia bacterium | reverse complement strand
CGCCGTACGTCAATCCGCTTAAACAGCAGGAAAGCAGGGGGATTATCAACAGCATCGCGGAAAAAGCCTTGGGATTTTGCTTTTTGCTTTCTTTATCCAAAGCAGTTAAAAGAATGCACACCCACAAAAGTGCAAGCATTATAAGGGGTAATCCGAACACGAAAAAAGCTTTGCTTCCGTAGGAATCGGCATTTCCCGCCAGGTTCCAGTGTATGGGCAGGTACGGGGGCAGCTTGTTCCAAAGGACGATTCCCGAAACTATGGGAAGCAGAGTCAGGATATTTGCAAAAATTATCGTTAGTTTATTCTTTTTAATCATCAGCCTTTTCTCCTTTCAGATCGGTTATCCACAGCATAATTTCTTCTAAAACGGATGCGTTCAGCTCGTAGTAAATATATTTTCCCTCACGGGTATCTCTTATAAGATCCGCTTCCTTTAAAACCGACAAATGGCGGGATACCGAAGCTCCCGTAACCGAAAACCGCTCGCATATTTCCCCGGCAGACTTCCTGCCGCCTTTCAGCATATTAAGTATTTCTCTGCGTATAGGGTCGGAGAGGGCTTTTAAGGTATTTTGAAGTCCCACGTGTTCACCTCATTTAACATTTAACCTAATTGTTAAATGTATTGTACCACAGTCGGTTACCCTTGTCAATAGGGGCAAAGGTGCCATTTTTTGTATATTATATTGAATTTTACCCCTTTTGGGGGTATAATGCCCTTATGGACGGAGGTGTTTTTGGAATGAACCGTATATTTTGCTCCACGGGGGCTGTTATCGGCAGACCCAACGGAAGAAATATATATCTGCTGGAAGAATGTGTACCCAAGCTTGAATGCGATGGGTTTGAATTTATGATGTACAGCACCTGGTATGATAAGGTGGAGGAAGTAAAAGAGGTAGCCTTGCGCACCGGCGCGTCCTTTCCGGTTTTCCATGTGGAGAAGCAGGTTGGGGACCGTATCAGCCGCAACGGAGAAGGGGATACGGAAAAAGCGTTGGAGCTTTTTGATATAAACTGCCGTCTTGCAAAGGCGTTTGGTTCAAAGCTTTTGGTTCTACATTTGTGGAGCGGGCTGGATTCGGATAAGGATATGCCCCACAATATGGAATTATACGTTACTCTGAATAAAATCGCTTTGTCCTTCGGTCTTGTTTTAACGGTGGAAAACGTGGTGTGCAACCATTTGGATCCGTTTACACACCTTGTTACTCTTTCAGAAAAGTTTCCCGATATTTCTTTTACCTTCGATACAAAAATGTCCCAGTTCCATAGTCAGACAGAAAAGCTGTACCAAAACAAAGAGGTTTTCCGCCGTATAAAGCATTTTCATATAAACGATTACGGCGGAGAGTATATGGATTGGTCAAACCTTAAAACCCTTCATATAGGAAAGGGCAAGGTGGATTTTGATAAGCTGTTTGCATATTTAAAAGAGCAGGGCTACAGCGGTGATTTCACCGTGGAAGCCACTTCGTTTGACGAAAACGGGGTTATTGATTTCGATTCTCTTAACCGCACCTTTGAAAAAATACGCGGGTATATAAAATAACTAAAAATTTTTATGTACGACGGTCAATTTTTTTTATTCACGTACTTGTCAAAATTTTAACGCTGTGATATAATTAATCGTTCTATTAGGATAATAAACAAATCTATGATAAAAAGAAGGTTTTACCAAGTATGAAGACACTTTACACCGGCAAAACAAAGGACGTTTTACTTGACGAGGAAAAGAACATAGTTCACCTTTTGTTCAAGGATAGTATGACAGGCGAAAACGGCGTGTTCGATCCCGGCTCCAACACCGTTGGCGGAAGCGTAGAGGGCAAGGGCAAGATCGGTCTTGCAATTTCCAAGTTCTTCTTTGAACTTATGGAGAAAAACGGAGTTCCCACCCACTACATCGCAGCAGACGTAGACAAGGGACTTATGCAGGTTCGCAACCTCACCGTTCCCAAGCTGGAATTCGTGCTTCGTTATTACACTGCAGGCAGTATGTGCCGCCGCTTCTCTTTGGAGGAAGGTATCGTGTTCGATCCTCCTTACGCAGAAGTTACTCTTAAGGACGATATTCAGGGCGATCCCCTTATCAGCGAGCGTCTTTGCATTATGAAGGGTCTTCTTAAAGAAGGTCAGTACGACGAAGCGCAGAGCATCGTTCTCCGCGTAGGCGAAGTGCTCAAGGAATACCTTGCAACTCTTAACCTCACTCTTATCGATTTCAAGATCGAAGTAGGCTATGATGAAAGCGGCAAGATGTACGTTGCAGACGAGATCACTCCCGATATCTGGCGCGTGCGCGATGAAAACGGCAATATCCCCAACCAGCTCGATTGTTCCAAGATGCTTATCGAGAAAATGGGTCTTTAATTAAAAGCAATATTAAACGGCGAGAGAATTTTTCTCTCGCCGTTTTTAGTTTTAATAGTGTGTTGTTTACAGCGAAGGGAGATACGCCAGAAATTCGTTATAATATACTGTGTATCCGCTGTAAGTGGCTTTTGACCAAACTTCCGATTCGTGTCCGGGTGTGCCTACCCATTCGGAGTTCATCCACAAAAGGTTGCCTTTTTCATCAAACCCTCTTGTGGTCAGGATGTGAACATTTCCGTTGTGGTCATTATATCCTGTTGTTTCTTCTTTGATAATATTTCCGTTTTCATCGGTGGTACACACGGTAGTGTCGTAATCGGTTTCAAGATGTCTGGTGTCTGTTCGAGTCTGCACACGGATATGTCCGTTTTCATCGTATTCATAACCGTATCTGAAAATTTCCCCGCCGTTTTCGTTCACCTGGTAATTGGCGCACAGTAATCCTTTTTCGGTGTATTCAAAGTATTCAACGTGAACGGAGCCGTCCGTATTCACGGTTTCAATTTCGCTTATCTTGCCGCCGATTCCGTTATATTTGTAGGTGTAAACCGTCGTCTTGCCGTTGCTGTAGGTAACGGTTTCTTTTTCTTTCCGTCCGTCATCGCCGTGCTCGTACTGAGTAACGTTGTTGAAAACGCCGTTTTTGTGGTGATCTATTCTTATTATTCTGCCGTTTCCGTCATAATAATACTCGTATGCTCTGCTTGGCTCGTTCTCTTTATCGGATGCGAAATATTTTTCCACTCGGGCAAGCATACCGTTATCATACCACCGCAGCTTTATGAGGTAGGATACTTTACCGTCGCTGTCTATGGTTTTTGCTTCTGTCAAACGGTTATTCCTGTCGTATGTGTAGTCGTCCCGATCAAAGCCTATTAGCAATCCGTTTGGGCCATAACGGTAATCGCGCAGCCAGGGCGTATTATCTTCAAGGGCATCCGCAGAGCTGTATTGGATGGGGCGTCCCTGCTCATCAAAGGTGTATTTGTGAATTTCCCAAGAGTTTCCGCTGTTAAACCAACGGTAATTGTTTTTGTATTCTTTATAAAAGGTGGTAAACCGTTCAAGCAGCTTTTCGGCGTAAATATCGTATTCCTTTTGTTTAAGCAGATCGTACGCCTGCTCGTATTCTCCTTGGTCTATAAGGGAATATATATTTTCATATCCTTCGGGAACAGTAATGTTTTCCGGCGTTTCGGGCTTGTTATAAAAAATTTCGGGCAGGCTTTCTTCCGGCTTGCTTTCCTCGGGTTTGCTCTCTTCGGGCTTGCTTTCTTCGGGCTTGCTCTCTTCGGGTTTGCTCTCTTCGGGCTTGCTTTCTTCCGGTTTGCTTTCCTCCGGCTTACTCTCTTCAGGTTCGCTCGTTTCCGGAATACTGTCGGACTTATCATCATACTCGGAAACGGCGTCTTCTTCAGAAGTATGGTCAGAAACCTGCGTGTCGGGCTGTGAAACGCTTGAGGTGTCATCAACTGCACAAGCAAACAGCAACAGTAAAGAGCAAATCGCAATAGCGGCAAGTATTATCTTTTTCATTCACATCGTCTCCTTTTGTTTTTATATTTTATAACGTGTTCAACGTCAACTATATGTTATCATATATTATTTTGTTTTTCAATGTTTTTCATATTTTTTTACCATTATTTACATTTTATTAAAATCATTCCGAAAAATCAAAAAAGCGGCACTGTGCCGCTTTTTGTGTTATTCTATAATGCTTTCTTCTTCGCTTTCTTCGCCGTATATATAATCGGTATCGTAAAGGGGACTGAACTCAATATTATCTATACCCACGGGCAGGGAATGGGAAGCGGAAAGAAACTGTGAACTGTTTTTAATATATACGGTACACACTCTGTTTTCGCCGTAGGTTACGGTTATTCCGTTTATATATTCCAGCATTTCCACGGGAATAAGCCAATCGCTTTCCTCAAAAAGCACGGGGGCGGAAAGTCTGCAGGGCGCATCGTTCACCCAGATGGAAGAGGAATTGGAAAAGCATTTAATATAATCGCCGCTTTCCGGCAAAATTATTGCCACAGCGTCTTTATCCCCCGCAATAGACATGGGGCAAAGCTTTGTAAGGGTGGAAAAGGGAATGTAAAGTCCGTAGGAATTGTTTGCGTTTGCGGCGGAAACGGTAAACACCTTTGTTTCCCCCATATATCCCTCCACGGAATATACCTTTGAACTTTCCGCAACGGAATTGAATGAAAGTATGCCGTATGCGGCAATAATTCCGATAACGCCCACATACACCGCAAGCATTACAGCTATTACGGCAACCGTCTTTTCCCGTCTTGCGCGCTTGCGACGTATAGACTCGGCTTTGCGTGCATCCCGACGGTATTTTTCTTCTTCTGTCAAGGGGCGTTTGTTTTGAACGGGTTCGTTTGCGGCAGGCTTTTTAACCAAAAGCTTTTTGCTTTTTTTAACCGTTTTCTTTAATGCCACAGAGCATACCTCCTTCCTCTTAAGGTATTATAACATATCCTACAGCCTTTGGGAAGAGGTTTTAACAAGAATTCGCAAAAACACATAAAATGTATTTGAAACGGTAAAACATACCGAGGGAGATGGATATATGCAGGGCAGATTTTCGGATCATTCATATTCTACGCTTAATCTGGCAATAAAGACAGCTTCGGATTTAGGACACATTTACGTGGGCACCGAGCATTTGCTGTACGCACTTGTAGAGGCGGATGGATTTCCCGCCGAACTTGATAAAAAAGATATACTTAAAAGAATAGAGCAGATTTCGGATAAAGGAAAAAACACCTTTTTATCCGCCGAAGATATGACTCCCGCCTTAAAAGGCGTTTTGTCCCGCGCGGCAGATATTACGCCCTTGGGAGAAGAAACGGATAACGTTACCATATTCATAGCTCTGCTTAGCGCAGATTGCGTGGCTGTCCGTCTGCTTGACGATATGGATATAGATACGGAAAATTTAAAAAAGGCATTGGAAAGGAAAAAGCAAACCAAAATGGGCGCAAAAAGAGAAGTACGTTTATCCACCCCTAACCTTGACAGGTATTCGGTATCTCTTACGGAAAAAGCGATACTTGGAGAAATAGACCCGGTCGTGGGCAGAGAAAAGGAAGAGGAAAGAATTTTGCGCATACTTCTCCGCCGCCGCAAAAACAATCCTCTTTTAATAGGCGAAGCGGGGGTGGGCAAGACTGCCGTGGCGGAATCCATTGCCTTGCGTATATCCAAAGGGGACGTTCCGGCAGAAATGCTTTCCCGCCGCATACTGTCTTTGGATATGGCGTGTCTGGTGGCAGGCACCAAATACAGAGGGGAATTCGAGGAAAAGCTGCGCAATATCATACGTGAAGCCACCGAGGATAAAGATGTAATACTTTTCATAGACGAAATTCACACCCTTGTGGGCGCAGGAGCGGCGGAGGGCGCGGTAGACGCTTCAAATATATTAAAACCCGCCCTCGCCCGAGGGGAGATACAGCTTATCGGCGCCACCACCCCCAAGGAATTCAAAAAAAGCATAGAAAGGGATGGGGCTTTGTGCCGTCGGTTTCAGCAGGTAAATATAAACGAGCCTTCGGTGGAGGAATGCAAAACCGTATTATACGCTTTAAGAGGTCAATACGAAAAATACCACGGAGTCTGCATTTCCGATGAGGCGATCGCGGCGGCGGCAGAATATTCCCACCGTTTTATTTCCGGCAGATACCTTCCCGATAAAGCTATCGACCTTATAGACGAAGCCGCATCCGCCAAGCGTATGAATAAAGGCGGCCGTGTGTCCGAAGAGGATATTGCCTGCCTTACGGAGGAAATGTCGGGAGTTCCTTTGGAATTTATTACCGATTCCGATTGCCTGCGGGTGAGTCAGGCGGAAGCCGCTTTAAAAAGTGGTATTATCGGGCAGGATGCGGCTATTTCCGCAATAATCGGCGGGATAAAACGGCGGCATTCCCGTATATCCGAGCCATGCCGTCCCGGCGGAAGTATGCTGTTTTACGGGCCAAACGGAGTGGGCAAGACAGAGTGTGCAAAAAAGCTTGCCTTTGCTTTAAGCGGAAGCTCAAAGGGGCTTATCTCCATAGATATGTCGGAATACACCGAACCACACTCCGTATCCCGCCTTATCGGCGCTCCTCCCGGTTATACGGGAAGCGGAGAGGGAGGAGTGCTTACCGAGGCGGTGCGCCGCACCCCCTTTTCCACGGTACTGTTCGATAATGCGGAAAAAGCCCACCCCGATGTAAAAAGCCTTATATCCCGTATTCTGGATAAAGGCGTTCTTACCGATTCCGATGGGCTCGCCGTTTCCTTTGAGGATGCTACGGTGATCATAACCGTGTCCGATGACAGCGGTGCTGCCCGTGCAGGCTTTTACAGCGGAAAAGCGGGCAGGGATGTAACGTCACTGCTCCCTGCAGAAATAACCGAAAGGGTGGATGATATTATCTTTTTTGCTCCCCTTGACACTTGCTCCCTTGAGCGTATAGGCTTCGACCGTGCCGAAAAGCTGTCAGCGCTCGCACGGGAACGGGGAGAGGATATATTTTTGCCGCGGGAAACCGTACTTGATGCGGTAAAAAACTGCAAAGGAAGCGCCCGCACCCTCTGCCGTGACATAACAAGGCTTACCCAAGAAAAAATGTGGGAAAAACAAAGCAAAAAAGTTAGAGAATATCAAAAAAGTACTTGACAAATCGCCATATAACGGATATAATATGTGCCTGTAAAGAAAAAAACTTTACAGGCATACGTTTTTGGTACCCCGAAAGGGGTGATTTTTATGAGGAGTCGGGAATTTTATGAACGGAAGAGAGCGCATACTTGTTCTGTTTGATTGCTATTCCCGCGTGCTTTCCTCCCGTCAGAGGGATGCTTTGGATCTCTATTACAACGAGGATCTTTCCTTGGCGGAAATAGCCGAGCAAACGGGGATCACCCGTCAGGCAGTAAGGGATCTCATAAAGCACGGTGAAGAAAGATTGTACGAGCTTGAGGAATGTCTTCACGTATATGAAAGGGGACAAGCGGTAAAAAACGCGGCGGAAAGAATTATTGCGCTTACAGATTCTTCCGAGATCCGTTCGGTTGCCGAATCCCTGCTGGGAGAATAATATGTTTCAGAGTCTTGTAGATAAAATGGCGGGTGCTTTGAAGAAATTCCGCAACAAGGGCAGACTCACCGAAGCCGACGTAAAGGCGGGTATGCGTGAGATAAAGCTGGCGTTGCTTGAAGCGGACGTAAACTTCAAGGTCGTTAAGGAATTTGTTGCAAAGGTGTCCGAGCGTGCTGTGGGCGCAGACGTTATGCAAAGCCTTGTTCCCGCACAGCAGATAGTAAAAATAGTAAACGAAGAGCTTGTGGCTCTTATGGGCGGGAGCAATTCCAAACTTACCATTTCCTCCGTACCTCCCACGGTAGTGCTTATGTGCGGTCTGCAGGGTAGCGGTAAGACCACCCATTGCGCAAAGCTCGCCCGTATGTATAAAAAGCAGGGCAAAAATCCCTTGCTTGTAGCGTGTGATATTTACCGTCCCGCCGCTATCGACCAGTTGAAAATAGTTGGCGGTCAGGCAGGCGTTCAGGTCTTTGAAAGAGGCACGCAGGATCCTGTAAAAACAGCAAGAGAAGCTCTTGTCCACGCAAAAAAGTACGGACACGATATGGTATTTGTGGATACCGCGGGCAGACTTCATATAGACGAAGTTCTGATGGCGGAATTAAAGCGTATACGTGACGAAGTCAACCCCACCGAAACCCTTCTGGTAGTAGACGCCATGACAGGTCAGGATGCGGTAAACGTAGCGGAAAGCTTTAATAACCTCCTTGATATAACCGGCGTTATTCTCACCAAGCTGGACGGCGACACCCGCGGCGGTGCGGCGCTTTCCGTAAGATACGTAACCGGCAAACCCATAAAGTTTATCGGCGTGGGCGAAAAGATAGAAAATATAGAGCCCTTCCATCCGGACAGAATGGCTTCCCGTATCCTCGGTATGGGCGACGTTTTATCCCTTATCGAAAAAGCGGAACAGCAGTTTGACGAAAAGAAAGCTGCAGAGCTTGAAAAGAAGTTTTTGGAATCCTCATTCACTCTTGATGATTATCTGGACCAGTTCCGTCAGATCAAGAATATGGGCAGTATGGAGCAGCTTTTGGGTATGATGCCCGGAATAAAGCCCTCCCAGCTCAAGGATGCGAAGATCGACGAAAAGCAAATGGCTCACATGGAGGCTATAATCCTTTCCATGACACCCAAGGAAAGAGCCAAGCCGGATATTATAAACTCTTCCCGCAAAAAGCGTATCGCCGCAGGCTGCGGAAGAACGGTGGAAGAGGTAAACCGCCTGCTTAAGCAGTACGAGCAGATAAACAAGCTTATGAAGCAGATGGCAAAACAGCAGACCGGCAAGGGAAGCAAGAAAATGCGCTTCGGCGGCATGGGCGGCTTCGGCTTTTAACTTTCACCCCACAAATCACAGATTTGCGGGGACCCCGAAATGATCACCCCAAAAACGCAAAGCGTTTTCGGGGACCCCGAGATAATCACCCCACAAAACACACCCCACTGATTAACAAAAAATAAAAAAATAAAAATAAAAAAACACCTTTATGGAGGAAAAACATCATGGCAGTAAAAATCAGACTCAGAAGAATGGGCGCAAAGAAGGCTCCCTTTTACAGAGTAGTTGTAGCAGACTCCCGTTATCCCAGAAACGGCAGATTTATCGAGGAGATCGGTTACTATGATCCTATGAAGGAGCCCGCAGTTATCAGCATTGATGGCGAAAAGGCAAAGGATTGGATCGCAAAGGGTGCACAGCCTACCGATACCGTTAGAGCCCTTCTTAAGAAAACCGGCGTACAGTAAGAACAAAACATAGCCTCTGAAAATCCTTAATCGGATTTTCAGGGGTGAAATATGCCGATTTTTTTGAAAGGACGGTTATCTGATGAAGCAGACACTTATTGATATCGCATCTGCTATCGTGGAAAATCCCGAGCAGGTAGCGGTTACCGAAAAAGTCAGCGGTGATACGGTCATTCTGGAACTTTCCGTTGCCAAGTCCGATATGGGTAAGGTTATCGGCCGCGGCGGCAGAATCGCAAAGTGCATACGTGTGGTTATGCGTGCGGCTGCAGCCAAGGAAAACAAGCGCGTTATCGTAGATATTGTTGACTAATGAAAAGATTTTTGGAAGCAGGCAGGCTTAATTCTCCCCGAGGCATAAAAGGGGAACTGAAATTTTCCTGCTGGTGTGACAGCCCCGATTATCTGGAGGGAGTGGAATATCTCTATCTGGACCCAAAGGGCGAAAAAAAGCTTAAAATAGCTTTGTACCGTCCCAACATACCCTCTATTGTTTTTGAGGGATACGAGGACCGTACCTCCTGCGCGGTGCTTACCGGCAGGACAGTTTATTTTGACCGTTACGATCCGGCTCTTCCCACGGACGTAATTTATAACGACGATCTTATCGATCTCCCCGTGTTCGATGCGGACAGCGGCGAGCAGGTTGGAAAGCTTGCCCGTATTGACGAAACGATCGGCGGATTTTTATATTATATCGCAGGGGAAGAAAAAGAATATCTTATGCCCGCGGTGGACAGATATATTGTCTCCGTCGATGTGGAAAAGGGCATACACGTCCGTTTGGACGAAGGACTCAGGATAGGAAGCTGATATTTTTGCATTACGAAATACTTACCCTGTTCCCCGATATGCTGGATAATTATTTTAATACCAGCATTATCGGCAGAGCGCGCGCAAAAGGATTATTTACACTTAATACAAACGATATCAGATCGTATACCAAAGATAAGCACCGCCGTGTGGACGATTCTCCCTACGGCGGCGGCTTTGGTCTTGTTATGGCGTGTCAGCCTATTGTGGATTGCATACGGGATGTTAAGAAGCGTCTTAACGGAAGCGTGCGCACCATATATTTCTCTCCTCAGGGCAGTCTGTTCAACCAGCAGAAAGCCAAGGAGCTTTTGCAGTATGATAACCTTATTTTACTTTGCGGTCATTACGAGGGTATTGACGAGCGCGTTATCGAGCTGGAAATAGACGAAGAGATATCTATAGGCGATTACGTTCTTACCGGAGGAGAGATAGCCGCAGAGATCGTGGTGGATGCTACCGCCAGACTTCTGGAAGGCGTGCTCAAGGATCCGGAATGTTATGAAAAAGAAAGCTTGTCGGATGGCTTGCTGGAATATCCCCAGTATACCCGCCCCAGAGTTTTTGAAGGGCTGGAGGTGCCGGAGGTGTTGGTAAACGGCAACCACGCAGAAATAAAAAAGTGGCAGGCAGAGCAATCTCTGCTTCGCACCCTTAAAAAACGTCCCGACCTTATAAAGACGGTTACCGAGGAAAAGAAAAAATGTTAAAACGCGGCAAAATCGGCTCGTATATCTCACGGCTCACAGGTGGGAGCCGTATTTGGTCGCGCTTTTTTTCCGGTAAGGGAGAAACGCCCCAAGCCAAGAGCGATGCCTTGTTAAAGGAAGATAACCTGCTCGAAAGCAGTATGCTGGGATATTTATATAAAAAATTCACCCACGGTGCCTCCCGTGTGCGCAGATTTTGCGCATTGCACGCAGAAAAAAGCCGTGTGGTGTCCATAACGGCATCTCTTTGCAGAGCCTTGCTTGATACCTCCGTCGGCAGTTTCGGAGTATTTTTGTTTTTTACAGGTCTGTATTCCGCTGCCGCTTTTTTTGTAAAGCTGTATGCGGGCAGTGAATACGAACTGTTTTCCCTTATATATTCTGCGGTTATCGCTTTTTCGGGGCTTTTGCTTATGCCTCTGCGCCGCAGTATGATCACCTGTATAAGCGACGGTATCTTAACCTCCTACGTGGCAAGAGAAATGTTTTCTGTAAGCCGTTACGCTTTGGAGGAAAGAAGACCGCCCAAAAAGCGTCTGGCGTGGGGAGTGCTTTTCGGCACTGTTGCAGGCGTTTTGGGATTTTTCGTATCCCCTTTGAATATACTTTTGTTTTTACTTGCAGTTGCCGCTTTTGCGGTCATAATATACTCTCCCGAAGGGGGATTATATATTTCTCTGTTCCTTTTACCCTTTGCCGATATCCGTATCTCCGCCTGCGTGGCGTTGACAGCGGGTGTAAGCTATCTGTTCAAGCTTCTTATCGGCAAGCGTAATTTTTATTTTACCGCGGCAGATATTTTTGCTTTGCTGTTTGCTTTTTCCGCTTACATCGCGGGGAAAATAACACCCTTTGGCTATGAAAATATAGGCTTGACCGTAATTACGGTAGCCGTTTTATATATTCTGTGCGCAAACCTTATGCGCAGCAGTGAGCAGCTTTACCGCCTTATGAGCGTAATAAACAGCGGCGCTTTAATACTTGGCCTTTGCTGTATTTTTGCATTTTTGTTCGGGGGCAATCTTGGCGCTTTCGGCGATTATCTGGCGCAAAAGAGCGTTCATATCCTTCTTTTGCCCCTGTTTCTTCCCGCCGCCCTTTCCACCGCTTTTTCAAGAGGCGCATTTTCCTCGGGCCCGCTTGCCTGCCTGGCAATATACGTTGCGGCGGCTTTAAGCTTTTCCGAATGGATGTATCTTGCGGTAATTTGCACAACTGCTTTGTATTTGATATTTGCATTCCGCAAACGTATGGGAATAATTTTCGGCGCTGTAATCTCCTGCGCGGCAGTGCTCGTGCTGTTCAGCACGGGAATAATAAACGGCAGTACGGTTACAGAAATTCCCGTTTATCCCTTCGCCGCAAAAACAGCCTTTAAATATCTGTTTTCCGGCGTGGGATTAGGTGAAAACGCCTTTAATTTCGCTTTTAAGAGCGCAGGCTACGGTGCTTCCGCCGGCGGAGATATGTATTCGGCTTTGATTATCGGAGGAGGAATCCTTCTCTTTATGCTGTTTGCCGCAACTGTGGTATTGATACTGCGCCGAGGACTGATTACCGTTTCCGGCAAAACCACAGGCAAATTAAAGCATTCCGCCGCTGCGGCGGTAGCCACCCTATTTTCTCTTTTGATTTGCGGTATATTCGGCGGAGTATGGAATATGTGGGAAAACACACTTTTGTTTTCGGCGGTCTGCGGCTGTATATGCGGACTACCCAGAATTTATGACAGAGAGGCAGGCGATGAAATATGAAATGGAATAAAAAAACCTTTAACGCTCTTGATGCTTTAATAATAGTTGCATTTGTTGCAATATTCGTGTTTTTGGGGGTTAAGACCCTTTCCGAAGCAGGCTGGAGCACGGAAAAAGTTCAGGTAACCGTGATTGCGGATTGCGTTCCCAACGATATTATCGCCCAAATCAACGAAGGCGATATGCTCTACAACACTGACGGAACCTTTATAGGTGTGGTTAAAAAATCCTATACCGCCAAGGCTACTCAGGTTTATGCGGACACCCGTGTGGACAGCGGCAACCGCTGGCCCTTGGTTACGGTGGAGGTTCCCGACCATAGCCGTATCGTTATGACAGTGGAAATAGACGCGGAATCCGATTCCCGCGGATATTCCGTCAACGGCGTTAACTTAAAGGTGAACGGGGATATAGAGTTTTATATAAACGGCTTTTCCGCCAATGGATATTTTGCCGGAATTACGGGGGTAAAGTCTGATGAGGAATAAGCTTAAAAAATTCAACGTATTGGATATAGTTATCATAGTTCTTATCGTTGCCATAATCGCAGGCGCATTCTTCCGTACGGATATTATCCGTCTTGTTTCGGGAGAAGAAACGGTAACTATGGAGATCGCCTTTGAAACCGAGCCCGTGCCCACCGTGTTTTACAGTTATTTCCTAACGGGAGATGACCTTTACATTGCAGGAACGGATACTTATCTGGGCAAGACGGATAAACTTTCAAAAATACTGGCACCCGTTTTGGTTCAGATGGAGGATGGAAGCTACGAAGCCGACGTAGAGCTTGAAAAAAGCGTAGTATCCGGCGTTCTTACGGTAGAGGGATATTACCGTGACGGAGTGTTCTGCCTTGAAAACGGAAAAGTTATTTCCGCAGGTGACGTTATATCCGCAGAAGGAACCCTTGTAGCCTTTGATCTTACGGTAAAATCCGTTACTCAAGCGGAAACTTCTTCCAAAACGGAAGGAAACAATATTTCCGAATAAATCGGAATAAAATAATGCTTGACAATCAAGTGGTTTTCAATTATAATATGTTATTATATTAGTTTATTACGGAGGAATATAAAATGCTTTCAAAGGAGATAACATTGGTTAACAGTGTAGGACTGCATGCGCGCCCTGCCACTTTCTTTATACAGAAAGCAAACTCATACAGATGCTCCGTGTGGATAGAAAATAACTCCCGCCGTGCAAATGCAAAGAGCTTGCTGGGTGTTCTTTCCCTTGGCGTACGTCAGGGTGATTCCGTTACACTTATCGCAGACGGAATAGACGAAAACGAGGCACTCGAAGGACTTTGCTCTTTGATACTCAGCGGCTTTGCCGATTAAGCTTTAAGCAAATATCGTCATCTCAACTTTCAGGGGGAGGGGCTTGCCCCTCCCGTTTGTTTTTTTTAGTTAAAAAGGACGCCTTTTATGACCAAAGAGCAATTACTTGAAAAAGCGCGCTTGCTTCCCCCAACCCCCGGCGTGTATATAATGCATTCCCAATCCGGCAAGGTTATCTACGTGGGCAAATCCAAGGCGCTTTGCAACCGCGTAAGCTCATATTTTGCCCAGACTCATACGGGTAAAACCGCCCGTATGGTGGCATCAGTCCACGATTTTGAGGTTTACCATACCGATACGGAATTAGAGGCGTTGCTGCTTGAAAACTCATTTATAAAGCAGTATATGCCCAGATACAATATAAAGCTTAAGGATTCCTCCGGCTATCCTTATCTTAAAATAATCGACGAAGAGTACCCCCGTCTTGTTACCGTGTATAAACGGGAGGACGATAAAGCCCGTTATTTCGGCCCCTTTTCATCTTACATCGTTGCCAGAAATATTGCCGAAACGGCACGTCGCACCTTTGGTATTCCCACCTGCAACCGTGTTTTTCCAAAGGATATAGGCAAGCAGCGGCCCTGCCTCAACGCACAGATAGGGCTTTGCGTAGCTCCCTGCTCGGGGAATATAAGCTCTTCGGAATATAAAGAAATATTTTCAGAGCTTTCCCGTTTTCTAAACGGCGAATATACTTTTTTAATAAAATCACTCACAGAAAAAATGAATGCGGCGGCAGAGGATATGTACTACGAGCGTGCCGCAAAATACAGAGACCGCATTAACGCCGTAAAGCGTCTGGGCGATAAACAACATATTGTCGGAGCGCCGGATTTCGAGGGAGATTTTATCGGCGTATACCGTGATGATCTCGGCTCTGCCGTTAATCTTTTCTTCGTGCGTCACGGCGCTATCGCAGACAGAGAGTGCCTTTACTTCGGTGCGGACGAAATTTTGGATTCTTCTGCCGTTATCTCTCTGCTTCAGCGGTTGTATACCCTCCGAGGATATATTCCCAGAGATATTTACACCACCTTTGAGCTTGAGGAAACGGATATAAGTCTGTTTGAGCAGTGGGCAAAGGATTTTTCCTCCCTTAAGGTTTCTTTAAAAATCGCCCGCAGAGGTGATAAAAAGACTCTTGCGGAAATGGCGCAGACCAACGCAAAGGAATTGCTTTTGCACAAGCGCAAAGCAGAGGAAAAGGACGTGGCGGTGCTTACCAATCTTGCATCCTTCCTTATGCTTGAAACCGTGCCCGAGCGTATAGAGGCTTTCGATATTTCCAATTCCGGGGAAGAATATACCACCGCAGGTATGACCGTGCTTATAAACGGTCGGTTTGTGAAAAAGCATTACCGCACGTTTAATATAAAAGAATTCGCGCAAAATGATTACGGCGCAACGGAAGAAGCGCTGTCCCGCAGATTTTCCCACAGCGAATGGGATGCGCCCGACCTTTTACTTATGGACGGCGGCGTACAGCACGTGGCTGTTGCAAAAAAGGTGCTTAAAGAAAAAGGGCTTTCCCACATACCCGTGTTCGGTATGATAAAGGATGAGCACCACAAGACCCGTTCACTTACCGACGGGGAAAACGAAATAGGTCTTACCACAAGGCAGGATCTTTTTGTGTTCATATACCGTATACAAGAGGAAGTTCACAGATTTTCTCTTGACAGAATGGATAAAAAACGCCGTAAATCCGTAAGCTCCAGCTCACTCACCGCCATAAAGGGTGTGGGGGAAAAGACCGCTGCCGCAATTTTAGGGCATTTCGGCTCGTTTAAAGCCGTAAAACAGGCGACAAAGGAAGAGCTGTTAAAGGTTAAAGGCTTAAGCGAAAAAACCGCAGACAGTATTATAAGCTATTTTGAAGGAGAATAAAAATGAGAATTATAACCGGAAAAGCCAGAGGCGCCCGTCTTACAACTCTCCCCGGCGAGGCAACACGTCCCACCTCGGAAAAGGTAAAAGAGGCAATTTTTTCCGCAATTCAGTTTGATATAGGCGACAGAACCGTGCTGGATCTTTTCGGCGGAAGCGGTCAGATGGCACTGGAGGCACTTTCAAGAGGGGCGCAGAGCGCAGTTATCGTGGATAATTCCCGCGCCGCAACAGAGGTTATACGCAACAACGCTGCAAAAACAAAACTGCTTCCCGATTGCCGTATAGTTACCGCAGATTGGAAGGATTATCTTCGTATGGCAGAAAACAAGCAAAAGTTTTCTCTTGTTTTTCTCGACCCTCCTTATAAGGAAGGCTTTATAGACGAGGTTTTAAAGCGTATGTTCCAGACGGATATTCTGGAAGATGATTGCATCATTATTGCCGAATCCGCTTTTGACGGCGTTCCCGTACCTCCGGACGGATGGGAATGCAAAGGCTACCGCTACGGTTCTACTGCCGTTACGGTAATGAGAAGAAATTAAAATGGCAAAGGCAATATTGCCGGGAAGCTATGACCCCGTAACAAAAGGGCATCTGGATATTATACTCCGTGCAAAACAGCTTTACGGGGACGTAACGGTGGGAATACTTTTTAACCCCGAAAAAGAGTATCTTTTTACCCCCGAACAAAAGAAAGCCCTTTTGGAAGAAGCCCTTGAGGGCACGGATATTCCCGTTATAATATGGGAAGGAATGCTATTTGATCTTTGTAATGAACAGGGGTACACCCACATTGTTAAAGGTGTGCGCAGAGGCGATATGGAGTACGAAACCGAAATGGCGGAGTATAATTCCGCCCGTTGCCGCGCTGTAACTGTAATGATGCCCGCAAAGGAAGAATTTGAAAATATAAGCTCCACGCTGGTAAGAGAAAGTCTTGGGGCGGGAAAGGAAATAAAAAGTCTTTGTCCCGCTTGGGAACTAACGGAGAGATTTTATGCTGAAAATACAAAAATGTAACGTTGCCCACGTAAAAGAAGCCTTGATCTCCCCCTTTGGATTTAAAGGAGGATATCTTACACAGCTTTGGCAAAGTGTGGTAAAGGTTGAATGTGACGGTTATTTTGCCGCTTCTCCCTGCACACAAAGCGTCCTTTGGTCGGACCCAAAGGTGTTTAGCGCTTTCCCCGGTGAAAAAGGGGACGAAATTATGCTTTCCGTCACCAAAAAAGCTTGTGAAATGCTTGAGGGAATGTCATTTAACACTCCCGATGAGCTTATTCCCGCGCTTTTGCCCGCACTTAAAAAGCACGCATTTACCCTTGCGGGATTTGAGGTGGCAGAAACCTTTATTTTAAATTCCCTCGTGGGTGTGGATATCGCCTTGTGGTCGGTATGGTGCCAAAAGCATGGGATAAAACGGTTTGGGGATATGGTTCCTCAAAAGGCAAAAACCGCTATGAACGCCTGCCACCAAAGTCTTGCCCGCATACCGCTGGTTTCCTATGGTGTATCTGCGGATGAGATAAAGCGGCTGGGAGAAACCGGCACTGCTCTTATGAAGATAAAAATAGGCGCCCCTTCCGGAAAAGAACCGGGCAGCGAAGAAGATATGCAGATAATGGTGGAAAAAGATATAGACCGTATATCCGCCATACATAATCTCGTTAAGGATATTTCCACCCCTCTTACCAAAAACGGAAAGATAATGTATTATCTGGATGCAAACGGAAGATACGATACCCTTACCCGTCTTGAACAGTTGCTTGAGGGGATAGAAAAGATGGGCGCATCCGATCGTATCGCTCTTATCGAAGAGCCTTTTTCCGCAGAAAAAGAATATTACGTAGGTAATTATCCCTATGTGTTCAATGCGGATGAATCCGCCCATTCGGTAGAGGACGTTAAAAAGCGCATTGAAATGGGATATAAAGCAGTGGCGTTAAAGCCTATCGCAAAAACCGTGTCCGTATCCTTTGATATGATAACCGCCGCCCGTGAAAAGGGTTGCGGTGTACTTTGTGCAGACCTTACGGTAAACCCCTTCCTTGCAGAATGGAACAAGCAGTTTGCTTCTCTTTCTCCCGCTTTGGACGTTATGAACGTTGGCTGTATCGAAATAAACGGAGATGCAAACTATACCCGCTGGAATGAAATGAAATCCCTTTTGCCCGCAGGCTACTCTGTTTCCGAGGAAAACAAGGGCGCATTCCAATTGAATTCACAATTCTTTGGCGGACTTTCTCTCCTTACGGGAGAAAACGGCTATTATAAATATTTCGGAAAGGAATAAAAATATGGAAAAAATAGCACTTATCATGGGCGATTCCGCAAGGAATCTTGTTATCAGCCCCCGTTCCATCAAGCGTATGGAGCAAATCGGCGAGGTGGTTTTCGGCACGGGTAGCGACAGAGAATCCGTTAAAAAAGCACTTGCCGGCGCAACTATCGCCATTACCACTTGGGGAAACACCGAACTGGATGCAGACATTCTGTCTGTTTGTCCCGACCTTAAGCTGGTTTGCCACGCCGCAGGAAGCGTTAAGCCTATCGTTTGCGATGACCTTTGGAACAAAGGCGTGCGTGTAACCGCATCTGCCGCTATGCTTTCCATGGGCGTTTCCGAAACCGCTTTGGGCTTTACCATTGCCGCTTCCAAAAACTTCTTTGCTCTTAACGAAAACCTGCATAATGGATTGTGGGCAGAAGGAAAAGAGAATATCCGCGAACTGTACGAGCTTACCGTCGGCGTTATCGGCGGCGGCTGGGCAGGCAGACATTACATAGAGCTTATGCAGGCTTTTGATGTGGATATCATTCTTTACGATCCCTTCGTTACCGAAGAACAGTGCGAAAAAATGGGCTGTAAAAAGGCATCCTTGGAAGAGGTTTTAAAGGAATCGGATATTATATCCATTCACGCTCCCTCCATTCCCGAAACGGACAAAATGTTCAACGCACAGACTCTTGCAATGATGAAAAAGGATGCGGTGCTCATAAATACCGCCCGCGGAAGCATTATAGACGAAAAAGCGCTTTACGAGCATATGAAGGCGGGTAACCTTAAATATGCTTGTCTTGACGTGTTCGACCCCGAACCTCCCGCAGCTGATCATCCTCTTCGTTCTCTCCCCAACGTGATAATGACACCTCACCTTGCAGGTCTTGCCGCAAATGGACTTAAAAAGATCGGCAAGCATTGCTGCGAAGAGATAGAACGCTTCCTTAATGGCGAAAAAATGATGTGCGAAGTAACAAAAGAACAACTCGCACGCATGGCATAATTATTACCCCAAGAAACAAAAAATACGGCGGAGAAGCTTTATGCTTCTTCGCCGTTTTTGTTGTTTATTTATCTCTGCACACGTCCGCTGCCGGAGCCCTTGGCAAGAGCCTGCACCTCGGCAACGCTTACCATATTGTAATCTCCCTCAATGCTGTGCTTCAAGCAGGATGCGGCTACCGCAAATTCTATGGCGGCTTGGTTATCGTAACCATTAAGCAGACTGTATATAAGTCCTGCGCCGAATGAATCTCCTCCGCCCACACGGTCAACTATATGCATATCGTACTTTTTGGAAAAATATGCGTTTTTATCGGTATAAAGCATTGCGCTCCATTTGTTGTCGTTTGCGCTTATACTCTCACGCAGGGTAATTGCAACACCCTTGAAACCGAAAGCGCTTGTAAGCTTTTCCGCAACGCTTATGTATCCTTCACGGTTAAGCTTTCCGCTTTCGATATCCGTGTTGTCCGCTTCGATGCCGAATACGTCCTTCGCATCCTCTTCGTTTGCAATACAGTAATCAACGTATTTGCAAACCTGTGTCATAACCTTGTTTGCCTGCTCCTTTGACCACAGCTTTTTGCGGTAGTTAAGGTCGGTAGAAACGGTAATGCCCATTTCCTTTGCTTTTTTGCAGGCGGCAACGGTTATTTCCGCCGCACTTTCGCTTAAAGCGGGGGTAATTCCCGTTACGTGGAACCAGGACGCGCCTTTTAATATCTTTTCCCAATCAAAATCCTGAATGTCTGCTTTGGAAATAGCGGAACCTGCTCTGTCGTATATAACCTTGCTGGGACGCTGGGACGCACCCTTTTCACAGTAGTAAATACCTACTCTTTCGCCGCCGCGAACTATTTCTGTAGTGTCCACGCCGAACTTGCGCAGAGAATTTACCGCCATCTGACCTATCTCGTGGGAGGGAAGCTTGGTAACGAAAACTGCGTTTTCGCCGTAATTTGCAAGGCTCACAGCCACGTTTGCTTCCGCACCGCCGAATGTAGCCTCAAATTTATCGGATTGAACAAATCTCAAATACCCCTCGGGTGCAAGGCGGAGCATAAGCTCGCCAAAGGTTACAATTTTCTTGCTCATTTTATTATCTCCATAAGCTTTTTAGTGTTTTCCGCAATATCGCCCTTCATTATGAAGGAACCGCCGATGGCCTGAATTTTATCAAACGCCAGATATTCGGCAATATTGCTCATATCCACACCGCCGGTGGGAACGAACTTTATCTGGGGAAAAGGCGCGGCAAGGGCTTTCATCGCCTTAAGACCGCCGTAAATTCCCGCAGGGAAGAATTTTACCGTGGTAATACCCAAAGAGATCGCTTTCATAATCTCGGTGGGGGTAACACATCCGGGGAAATAGGGAATACCCTTTTCCACACAGTATACCGCAACCTCTTCGCACAGTCCGGGGGAAACAATAAATTCCGCCCCTGCTTCCAGCGCCTTTAAGCATTGGTCAAGGTTAATAACCGTGCCGGCGCCGATACACATTTGGGGGAAAAGCTGTTTTCCAAGCTTTATTGCGTCTGCGGCGCAGGGTGTGCGGAAGGTTATTTCCGCGCAAGGAAGCCCGCCTTCGCAAAGACCGCCAAGAGTTTTTTCGGTATCGTTTATATCGTTTATAACCACAACGGGAATAAATTTAAAATCGTTTATCATATTTTACCTCTTTTTACACGCCGGAATATGCGGAAAAACCGCCGTCCACGGGAATAACCACGCCGGTAATAAAGCTTGCGGCTTTGTTGTTTACAAGGAACAGCAGGCTTCCCTCAAGCTCGTCGGCTTCCCCGAATCTGCCCATAGGGGTAGCGGCAAGTATCTTGCCTGTGCGGGGAGTGGGGGTGCCGTCTTCGTTCCACAAGAGCTTCGCATTTTGCTTTGTGGAAAAAAATCCGGGAGCAATGGCGTTTACACGAATTCCCACCTTGGAAAAATGCACCGCAAGCCACTGGGTAAAGTTGCTTATTGCCGCTTTTGCACCGGAGTATGCGGGTATTTTGGTAAGAGGGGTAAATGCGTTCATAGAGGAAATGTTTATAATATTGCATCCCTCTCTGCCCACCATCTGCTTTGCAAAGGCTTGGGTGGGAATAAGGGTGCCGAGAAAGTTAAGGTTGAACACAAATTCCACGCCGGAAGCATCAAGATCAAAAAAGCTCTTTGTATCAGCGTCGATATCGCCGATCTCGAAATATTCCTTATCGGTAGTGGCTCTGGGGTTGTTTCCCCCTGCGCCGTTTATAAGGATATCGCATTTGCCCAAATCCTTTTCCACCTGCAAAGCCACGCTTTCGCATATCTCTTTATCCAGCACGTTGCATTTGTAGGCAACCGCTTTTCCGCCCTCAGCGTTGATTTTGTCCGCGAATTCCTGCGCCGCCTGCTCGTTAAGGTCAAGCAGAGCAACGGTTGCGCCTGCACGGGCAAGCACAGCGGCAAAATTACTGCAAAGCACACCGCCTGCGCCGGTTATTACCGCAACTTTTCCCGTAAGATCGGTATTAAGTACGTTTACGTTCATTTCTTAAGCTCCTTTTCCGCCGCCTCAAACAAACCGTTGATGTATGCCGCACCCAAGGCTCTGTCATACAGACCGTAGCCGGGCTTGCCGGTTTCGCCCCATATCATTCTGCCGTGGTCGGGACGTACGTATCCGTCAAATCCGTTTTCAACAAGCGCCTTTACAATTTCGTAAATATCCATAGAACCGCAGGAGGAAAGGTGAGCCGTTTCTTCAAAAGAGCCGTCTTCCATTATCTTTACGTTTCTTATATGCATAAATGCAATTCTGTCCATTTCGGCATACTTGCGCACCATCTTAACAACGTCGTTTGTCTTTGCGCAGCCCAGAGAGCCGGTGCACAGACAAAGGCTGTTCGCCTTGCTGTCAACGATTTTAAGAAATCTGTCAAGGTTTTCTTCGTTTGTAATAATTCTGGGCAAGCCGAAGATGGGGTAGGGAGGATCATCGGGATGTATTGCCATTCTCACACCGCATTCCTCTGCCACGGGAATAACCTTCTTTAAAAACTTTTCAAGATTTTTCCAGAGTCCTTCTTCACCGAGCTCGCCGTAAGCGGTAATAAGCTCACGAACCTCGCTTTGGGTATAGCTTGCATCCCAGCCGGGAAGATGTATATCGTCTTTTAAGGGGTCAAGTCCTCTCATCTGGTCCCAATACATTACAAGGCTGGTGGAACCGTCGGGTGCTTTTTTATCAAGCTGTGTTCTTGTCCAGTCAAAAACGGGCATAAAGTTGTAGGTTACGCATTTTACGCCGTATTTTGCACAGCGGCGAATATTTTCGCAGTAAACCTCCAACAGCTCGTCCACGTTGTTTCTGCCAAGCTTAATGTCCTCGTGAACGGGAATGGATTCCACCACGTCAAATACCAGACCGTTTTCTTCACAAAGGGTCTTCATACGCAAAAGGGTATCTTCGCCCCAAACACCGCCGGGCTTAACATCGTATACTGCGGAAACGATAGAGCGCATTCCGGGAATCTGGGAAATATTTGTAAGTGTTACAGGGTCGGATTCACCGTACCAGCGGAAAGATAATTTCATATTCATTTTGTTTTTTACCTCTGTTTAAAATTCAGCGTATTTAAGGGAAAGCGCATCCATATAGGTTTCGGCTTTTCCGTCTTTAAAGATAATATCTCCGTATACTCCGTCGGGCAGGTCGGCATAAATAACAGCGTTTCCGCCCTCTTTAGCGGCATTGACCAAAAGCAGCAGCTTTTTGCCGTCCTCCGCTTTGCGTATACAGCCAATTACAGCGTTTTCTTCCGAAATACCGTTTATTGCCTGAGAGCATTTTTCGGTACGCAGACGGGGCAGGCTTGTTTCTATAACGGGGGGACGCAAAGTTTCGGTTCCGCACCAGAAATATTTGCCCAGCTTTGCGCGGGTGCGCACACATTCGGTATAAAAATCTCTGTAAGGACTTTCCTTGTATTTACGGGGTGATATCCAGCCAAGCTGTTCGCCGTAAACAAGGCTTTGTGCAATAAATATTCTGAATCCCGTCCAATCGGGGTCGGAATCCGCACCGTAGCATCTGCCGAACATAGAGATGTATTTTGAATATATTACGGGGAATGCGGGAACCTGATTATTTCTTACCCACAGCCAAGAGAGGTATCCTCCCATATGGGATATAAAGGGATCTGCTGTACATTCGGTGGTAAGCACCGCATCTTCGGGGATAGCGCGATACACTCTGTCAAGAAGTCCTCTGTAAGAACGGCACCACCAGTCTCCTCCGCCGGGTGCGTGAGGGTGTGCGGGATCACAGCAGGAATAGGGCTGTGCGGCGGCTATCTGGTCCATATACACTGCATCAAAGCCTTCGTCATTGATAAGTCTGCCCACGGTATATGCCATCTTTTCCTGCCACAAAGCGGTGGAAGGACACATAATGGAAAGGCAAACCTTGCTTCCGTCCTCTTCCTTGGAGGAATAGGTTTCGGTAAAGCAAACTCCCTTTCTGTCCTTGGTAGCCCATTTCTTTGCAACGGAGGTAAATTCAAAATCCTCTGCTTTTTTATCTCTGGTATCCCAAAGTCTGCCGTTAATATATGGCATAACCTTTATGCCTGCGTCTTTAAGCTTTTTAAGACCTTCCTTGGCAACGTCACGCACGGGGAAGTAGTGGGGGTAATCGTTATCAAAGGGAG
Source organism: Clostridia bacterium (assembly GCA_017381715.1). Classification (GTDB taxonomy): domain Bacteria; phylum Bacillota; class Clostridia; order Oscillospirales; family CAG-382; genus SFLA01. The sequence continues at coordinate 14,264 of JAFOBR010000060.1, read as the reverse complement.
CGTTATGCCACAGATACAGGTGAATAGGGCTGTCCGTGCCAAGCATTTTGGTGGCTTCTATAATATCGTCCGCAAAGGAAGCGTCTTCGTTAATATGCACGAGCCACCAGTGAGGTGCTTTTGTAAACCATTCAGGCTCTTTTCTGTCTCTTTTTAAGAATTCGGCTTCTTTTTCCGCCCATTCTCTGTAAATAACGGCGGCATCGTACCAATCGCCGTCAAACATCTTCCATACGCATTTGCCGCAAAGAGACTGGGAATTGCAGCCTCTGTCTATATGGGTGAGTGGCTGTCCCACCACCATAGACATAAACTTCTCTCCCGCTTTTTTGCTGAAGCTGAATTCCTTATATGCAGGGGCGGTATCGTGGATACCGTAGTAAATACCACGTTTTGTGCGTTTGTTGTAAAACGCCATATACTGCATAGAAACGCCGTATGAGGGGTATCTTTGCAGGTTGTGTAGCTCTTTGTTTTTTTCGGTTGTATATACTTCGCCGCATCCGTAGGGGAAGAACATACACACGTTTTCACCCGTGTCGAAGGACAGCATGGGATGATCGCACACCGTCACTGTGTATTTTTCGTTTACGGAGCTTACCGTAGTCTTCCATTCTATACAATTGTGGGTGCATACTGCGGTAAGAGTTACGGTTATTCCCGGTAATTCACGGTTGCCGGAAAGCACTATCACAGCGCCCTCTTCGGTCTTAAAGGTGTCCGCCTGTTTCCAACCCGTGTGGGAGGAAAGGGTTACCCAAGTTCCGTCTTCAAGGTTTTCTGCGTATAAGCGGAACAAAGGGCATGCCTGCGTAAGCAGGTTCTTTTTGTTTTCTTTGTCCCTTATAGAGTACAGACGTATGCCGTCCCCCGTTTTTTCAATTGCTACTGCAAGGTATCCTGCGGAAAATCTGAAAAGTTCCTTCATTTTTTGTTTTCCTCCCTTTAAATACTTTCGGAAAGCTTTTTTTTCAAAAAGCCGTGTCTGTGTGTTTTTTTATCATTTTCCACCATAATGGAAATACTTTTTTGTGTTCCCACCAGTATGAGTATCTGCTTTGCACGGGTTACTGCGGTGTAAAACAGATTTCTCGTCATCAGAGGGTATGGGCAATCGTAAACCGGCATAAGCACCACGGGGTATTCGTTGCCTTGGCTTTTGTGAACTGTCACCGCAAATGCGTGCTCCAATTCGTCAAGCAGTGCGAAATCATATTCCGCCACACGGTCGTCAAAATTAATAACCATAGTTTCGCTTTGGGTATCTATGGAAATTATCCGTCCCACGTCGCCGTTGAATATGCCTTGACCTCGGGTTCCGTCCTTGTCCCATTCTATCTCGTAATTATTCTTGGTCTGCATAACCTTGTCCCCTTCACGGAACAGAACAGAGCCGATCTTCTTTTCCCGCTTTTTAAAGCTTTTGGGGTTAAGCCCGTCCTGTAACACTTCGTTAAGGGCTTTCGTGCCCAATTCCCCTTTTCGGGTGGGGGTGAGTATCTGTATATCCGAAAAGCTGTCAAGCGCATAGGTTTTGGGAAGCCTGTCCTTGCAGAGAGAAAGCAGTAATTGCCGTATATCCTCTGCGTTGTTTCTTTCCAAAAAGAAGAAATCGTTTTTCTTTTCGTTAAGCACGGGCATTTTTCCCTCGTTAATATCGTGGGCATTGGTTACGATAAGGCTTTGCTGCGCCTGACGGAATATATGCTTTAACCTTACCACAGGGAAAGCATCGCTTTCTATAATGTCTTTAAGACATTGTCCCGCACCCACGGGGGGGAGCTGGTCCACGTCTCCGATCAGCACTAAAGTGCTTCCTCTTTTTACCGCTTTGAGCAGGGATGAAAACAGCAAAAGATCCACCATGGACATTTCGTCTATTATCACCACCGAAGCGGGTAGGGGATTTCCTTCGTCCCTGCCGAATTTCGGTCTGTGGGCGGTATCGAACTCGGTTTCAAGCAAACGGTGTATGGTCTTTGCATCCGCACCGCTTGCTTCGCTCATACGTTTTGCCGCTCTGCCCGTAGGCGCCGCAAGGCAAAATGATATTTTAAGCGATAAAAGCAGTTCCGTAAGGGCTTTTATAACCGTGGTCTTTCCCGTACCGGGACCGCCGGTAATTACGGTTATACCGTTTGTAATTCCGCTTAAAATAGCTTCGTTTTGTTCACTTGCATAGGTAATGCCGTATTTTTTCTCAAGCTCTTTTACGGCTTCCTCCACGCCCTCATATCTTTCGGGACGGGGAGTATCACGCAAAAGCTTAAGCTTTGCGGTAATATAATTTTCCGCCTCTTTATATTCTTTTAAATATACGTATTCCTCTTCGGTGCGTACAAAATCCCCTTTTTCGCACAGTCTGCCAATGGCGGCAGCAATCAAAACGGGCTGTACTCTTAGCGCCTGCGCCGTTTTTGCGACCAACTCTTTTTCGGGCAGACAGCAATGTCCTCCCGAATATGCGGCGGCGGAAAGGATATATTCTGCCCCTGCCTCCAAACGCTCGGGACTGTCCGAGGGAAAGCCGAGCTGTTGTGCCACCGTGTCCGCTTTTTCAAAGCCTATTCCCTCAATATCACCGATCAGTCGGTAAGGGTCTTTTTCTATAATGGTGGTAGCGGCGGCACCGTATTTCCGGTATATCCTTGCGGAAATCGAGGGCCCGAAAAATCTGGAGCAAAACAGCATAACGCTTCTCATACCAAACTGCGCCGCATAGCTTTCCGCAATATCCTTTGCTCTTTTTGGGGAGATTCCCTTAATATCGCACAGCCATTTGGGGTTGTTTTCCATAACGTCGAAGGTATCTGCCCCAAAAGCTTCCACGATTCTGGCGGCGGTTACGGGGCCTATTCCCTTTACCGCACCGGATGAAAGATATTTATATATAGCCTCCGTGTCCGTGGGAAGCTTTTTTTCAAAATACTCCACCTTCAACTGTCTTCCGAAGGTAGCGTGAACCTGCCATACGCCCTGGGCTTTTATGCTCTCTCCCTCGTTAAGATAGGGCATGATCCCCACCAAGGTGATAAGCTCTCCTCCGCAGGCGCATTCGCATACGGTGTAGCCGTTATCTTCGTTTGTAAAGACAATATTTTCAACCACGCCCTCCAGCGTAACCTGCTCCAAAGCTTTTCACCCCTTTTTATATATTTTTCCGTATTCTTCCGACATACGCTTTAAAATTTCTTCTTTGTCTGCGGCAGTACGGCATATAATAACCTTACTGCCCCGCAAGGAGCTGTCATACAGCTTTTCTCTTACCGTCTGCTCGGTATCCTCCTCTGCGGGAATGTATATTTCGGTAACCTCCGTGCGCTTTTTTTCAAAGGCTATTGCCATTACAAAACACACTCCGATACACACCAGAAAGGCTGTAAGAATTTCCATATATTACTTCACCTCCAATTATAAAATAAAGTGTATATCTTTTCAAGTAAAATTATAATATTTTACTTTACTTTTTTACATTATAATGTTAAAATAAACTGAATAATACTGTGAGGAATACAATGAGCAAAATTTCACTTGCTCCGGATAAGATGTTTGATAATATATACGAGATAACTCCCGCTCTTTTGAAAGCGGACGGAATAACCACCGTTATCTTTGATGTAGATAATACCATCGCTCCCTACAGCGTGGCACACCCCACCAAGGAAATGTCGGAATACCTGTTTTCTCTGCGTGATAACGGCATAAACGTGGCGTTTGCTTCCAATAACGATGGACAGCGGGTAGAAAAGTTTAACCGCACCTTGGGATTTTTTACCATAAGCAAGGCAAAGAAGCCCTCCCGCCGTGCGGTGCGTAAAATTATGCGTAAGTTCGGTGCATCAAAAGAGCAGACACTGGTTATCGGCGACCAGCTCTTTACAGACTGCCTCTGCGCTCACCGCGCAGGCGTGCGTGCCTATATTGTTGAGCCTATCGACCGTAAGGACGAGGGATGGTTTGTAAAGGTAAAGCGTATTTTCGAAAAACCCCATATCCGTCACTTCAAAAGGAGGAAGGCTTAATGAGCGCACTTTTCGGCCCCGGCGGCAATTGCGAAGAATTTGCGAAAAGCGGATTAAAAAGCTCTCTTTACGCTCCTCAGTGGGTGAAGGATTACGGGCTGGATGCTTATGAATACGAAGCGGGCAGAGGTATACACGCATCTCCCTCGCTGCTTGCGGAAATGGGTGAAAACTCAAAAAGATTGGGCATAAATATGTCCTTCCACACCCCTTATTTTATATCCCTTTCTTCTGTGGAAAAGGAAAAGCGTGTAAAAAGCGTAGGATACATAATGGAATCCGCCGCCGCAAGCGAGCTTTTGGGGGCATCCGTTATGGTGGTGCATTGCGGCTCCTGCGCAAAGATAACAAGAGAGCAGGCAATGGAATACGCTTCCGAAACACTGCTTATGGCAGATAAAGCCTTAAAAGAATCCGGCTTTAAAGTAAAATTGGGTATAGAGACCATGGGCAAAATAAACCAGCTCGGCACTCTTGATGAGGTGCTCACCCTCTGCACCCTTTCGGAAAATTTTGTGCCCGTGGTGGATTTCGGCCATTTAAACGCAAGAACTCTGGGCAGTATAAAGACAGAGGCGGATTACGAGTATATTTTTGACGAAATTTCCCGCCGTCTGGGAAAAGAATATGCAGACACCCTGCATTGCCATTTTTCCAAGATCGAATACACGGGTATGGGCGAGAAAAAGCATCTCACCTTTGAGGATGAGCTTTACGGCCCTTCGCCTGAATCTTTGGCGCAGGTAATCGCAAGAAAGGGGCTTTCTCCCACCATCATCTGCGAATCTGCGGGAACCCAGTCTTATGACGCAAAAATTTTAAAAAATGAGTATGAGAAAGCGAAAAATAATTAAATTTATAAAAAATCTGTTTCTTACCGCACTTTTTATAGGCGGATTGTTTACGCTTTTTGTTTCCGTTTGCAACCTTACCGTAATTTGGAGTTCCCAAAAAAAGGTAAACACGCAAGACGTTCCCAAGTGCGATGCGATTGTTATCCTCGGCGCAATGGTGCGGGGCGATACCCCATCTGCCATTTTAAAAGCCAGATTGGATAAAGGGTGCGAACTTTACTTCAGCGGTGTAGCGGACAGAATTATAATGTCCGGCGACCACGGCAGAACGGATTATGACGAAGTAAACGCCATGAAAGCCTACGCCGTTTCCAAGGGCGTGCCGGAGGAACACATTTTTACCGACCACGCAGGGTTTGATACCTACGATTCTATGTACAGAGCAAAGAAAATATTTCTTTGCGAAAAGGTAGTGGTGGTAACCCAGGCGTTTCATATCAACCGTGCGGTTTTTCTGGGCAACGCCTTGGGACTTGAAACTTACGGTGTAACCTGCAGTGAAGAAAACTACCGACCTGCTCTTTTCACCACCCACGTGCGTGAGCCTATGGCAAGAGTAAAGGCGGTTTTCAACGCTGTTTTCAAGCCAAACCCCAAATATCTGGGCGATAGTATTCCCATTTTCGGAGAAGCCTCCGCAAGCTGGGATTAAAGGAGTATATTTATGAAATTTCACAAGATAACCGTTCACGCATCTTCCTTGGGCGTGGAATTCATACAGGGAGTTTTGATGGGGGCAGAAGCGGAATGCTTCGAGATTATCGACCCTACCGACCTTCAGGAATTACTGGATACCCAGTACGTTCCCTTTGATTACGTTGACGATGCTCTTTTAGAAACCAAGGACGACGAGCCTATGGTAAGAGTATATCTGGCAGATAACAGTCAGGGCAGAGAGAAAATGGAGCTTATCCTTGAAGGGATAGAAGCGCTCCGTAACGAAACGGAATTTGACCTCGGCTCTTTAAAAACCGAAATAAGCGAAACCGACGACAGCGAATGGGCAGACAACTGGAAGGAATTTTTCCATCCTCTGCCTATCGGTAATTCCTTTGTGGTAAAGCCTACCTGGGAGGATTGGGAAGGGGAGGACCGTATCGTTTTGGAAATAGACCCCGAATCCTCTTTCGGAAGCGGTCAGCACGAAACCACCTCTCTGTGTCTTGAGGCGCTGGAGGATATCTCTCTTGAAGGCGTAAGCGTTCTGGATATGGGCTGTGGAAGCGGTATACTCGGTATCGGCGCTCTGCTTTTGGACGCAAAGGACGTTCTGGCTGTGGATATTGATAAAAACGCAGTTGATATCGCCGTTAAAAACGCAAACCTTAATAAAGTGGAAAACTTTGAAGGGCTGTGCGGAAACACTCTTGCAGACCAAGGTGTGTACGAAAAGGTTACCTCCAAAAAATACGGAGTTATTCTTGCAAATATAGTGGCAGACGTTATTATCGCCATGGCACCCACCTTCAAAAAGGTGCTTGAGGACGATGGAATACTTATCTGCAGCGGAATTATATCTCCCAGAAAGGGCGAGGTTTTGACCGCTCTTGCAGAAAACGGCTTTGCTCTTACGGGCATTGGCGAAAAAAATGATTGGGTTGCAATAACATGTACCAAAGCATAGAAAAAGAAATGCGTGAGCTTGAAAAAGCTCTTGAATACCATTCGAAAAAGTATTACGAAGAGGACAGCCCCGAAATTTCCGATTACGAATACGACGCGATGTTTGACCGTCTTAAGAAATTGGAAGAGCAGTATCCCGAATACGCTTCCCCCGTTTCCATGACCCACCGCGTAGGCGGTGCCGTGGCGGAAAGATTTGAAAAGGTGCGCCACAACGTGTCACTCGGCTCTCTTACCGATGTATTTTCTCCGGAGGAGGTTACTGCCTTTTGCAGTAAGGTAAAGGGGCAGTTTTCGAACGTGGAGTTCGTTACCGAAGCAAAGATAGACGGACTTTCCGTTGCCCTTACCTATGAGGAGGGTGTGTTTGTTCTGGGCGCAACCAGAGGGGACGGGGAATACGGGGAAGACGTTACCGCAAACCTTAAAACGGTGCGCAATATTCCGCTTAAACTGAATACGGATACTCCTCCCGCAAGGCTTGTTGTCCGCGGCGAGGTGTATATGCCCAAAAGCGTGTTTGCCGAGCTTAACCGTGTCCGCGAGGAGGAGGGACAGCCTCCCTTTGCAAACCCCAGAAATGCCGCCGCAGGCTCCTTGCGCCAGCTGGACAGCCGTGTGTGCGCTTCCAGAAAATTAGATATTTTTGTGTTTAATCTTCAGGAATGCTCGGAAGAGGTACCGAACAACCACAAGGATATTCTTGATATGCTGGAGAAATACGGATTTACCGTTTCTCCTTACCGCACGGTGTGCAACACGGCGGAAGGTGTAAGAACGGTCATTGATGAGATCGGTGAAAAACGCTCATCCCTGCCCTTTGATATCGACGGTGCGGTGGTAAAGGTAAATTCACTTGAACTGCGTGAGGAAATGGGCGAAACCGCATCCGTACCCAGATGGGCGGTTGCATATAAATATCCTCCCGAAACCGCCTCCACCGTTTTGCGTGATATAGTTATTCAGGTGGGCAGAACGGGAGTGCTTACCCCCAAGGCAATTTTCGATACGGTGCGCCTTGCGGGAACCAACGTGACTCAGGCTACCCTCCATAATATAGATTATATTCGGGAAAAGGATATTCGTGTGGGAGACACGGTGTTCGTCCGCAAAGCAGGGGATATTATTCCCGAGGTTGTGGGGGTTGATTTTAAAAACCGTCCCGAAGGCGCTTCACCCTTTGAAATGCCAAAGACTTGCCCCGTGTGCGGTGCGGCGGTGGAAAGGGAAGAAGGCTTTGCCGCCACCCGTTGTACCAACGCTTTTTGCGAAGCGCAGGTTCGCAGAGCATTGGAGCATTTCGTTTCCAGAGATGCAATGAATATAGAAACCGTGGGAAAAAGCGTGGCAGGACTTTTAATAGATTCAGGTCTTGTAAAGGATGTTTCCGATCTTTACGTTTTAGATAAAGAAAAGCTTGCGTCCCTTGAAGGCTTGGGTGAAAAAAGCGCTTTGAACATTCTGGATTCTGTGGAAAAATCCAAAACCGCAGGTCTTGCCCGTCTTATATATGCTCTCGGCATACGTCATATAGGCGAAAAAGCGGGAGCCGTGCTTGCAAGCGAGTTCGGAAATATAGATGCTTTGATGAACGCAGACAGAGAAACGCTCTGCGCCGTAAAGGATATCGGCCCCGAATCCGCAGATGCGCTTTTAAGCTTTTTCACAACGGATAAAAACAGATTTATTATACAAAAACTGCAGGAATACGGCGTTTTAACAGAAGATAACAGCGTTAAAAACGGGGATATCCTTGCAGGAAAGACCGTGGTCGTAACAGGCACTATGGTCACAATGAAGCGTTCGGAAATCGAGGCGCTCATACGTTCCTACGGCGGTACCGCCGCGGGAAGCGTATCCAAAAAAACATCCTTCGTGGTTGCGGGGGATGAGGCGGGCAGTAAAAAAGCCAAAGCCGAACAACTGGGAATACCGGTAATAACCGAAGAAGAATTTTTAAAATTGCTTAAATAAAGGAGTAATTACTATGAAAACAGCATATCCCGTTTATATGGAAGCAGACGTTGTCGTATGCGGCGGCGGTACTGCAGGCGCTTTTGCTGCTATTGCGGCAGCAGAGCAAGGCAAAAAGGTACTGGTTATAGAGCAGTTCGGCTCTTTGGGTGGCACCGCAACAAACGGCCTTGTTACTCCCGTAATGCATACCCACATGCGCACCGACCCTCAGTGCTCTTACATCCAGAAAAAGCTGGTAGAAAAACAGCTTAAGTACACCGGCTGTAACGAAAAGGGCAATATGTTCGATCCTCTCGTTCTCCGTCTGGCTCTTGAAGAGCTGTGCGTAGAGGCAGGCGTAAACCTTCTTTACCACACCTATATCGCAAACGTAGAAGTAGAAAACGGTTCCGTTACCGCAGTAAAGATAGTAAACAAAGCAGGCGAACAGCTTGTTAAGGGTAAAATGTTTATCGACGCTACCGGTGACGGTGACGTAAGCGTAATGGCAGGCGCCGCATATACCAAGGGTAACCCCGAAACCGGCATTAACCAGCCTATGTCCCTCCGTTACATACTTGGCGGTATCGATATTCCCAAAGCAGGCGCATTCTTGCGCGGCGAAGCAGAACGCACAGGTCTTATCGGAGCTTACTGCAAGGAAGAAGATCCTTACAACACCTTGTACGCAGGCGGCGTTGCATCCAAGCCCTGGGCACTTACCGAATGGTTTGATGCAGGTATAGCATCCGGCGAGCTTGAGCCTATGGACAAGGCATACTGGCAGGTATTCACCATTCCCGGCAGAAGAGACGGACTTGCTTTTAACTGCCCCGAATTCTTTGAAAATATAGACGCTACCAATCCCGATGATCTTACCATTTCTCAGCTTAAGGGTAAAAAGGCTATCTTCCGTCAGCTTATGTACTACAGAAAGCATTTCCCCGGCTTTGAAAACGCATACGTTGCAGAAATTGCAGCAATGGTAGGTATGAGAGAAAGCCGCGAAATCGTTACCGAATACGTTATGGAAGCCCGCGACCTGTTCGCACAGCGCAAGTTTGAGGATATGTTCTGCCAGTCCAACTATCCTATCGACGTACACTGCAAGGCTCACAACTGCTCCTTTGACGGTATCGAAAAAGACGAAGCTCGTCCTTGGTACGATATTCCTTACCGTTCCATCGTCGTAAAGGGTGTGGATAACCTTTTCGTAACCGGCAGATGCTTGGGCGCAGAATTTATCGTTCAGTCCTCTCTCCGTGTACAGCATTCCGTACGTTCCTCCGGCGAAGCCGCAGGTATCGCCGCTGCTATGGCTATTGATGCAGGCATTCCCGCACGCGAAGTAGACGGAAAAAAGGTAAGAGAAACCATGATTTCTCTCGGCGCAGAATATCAGGATATCTAAAAATGCATTTAAGGGGATAAACTCTTGCTTATATACGATCGTAACGGCAATATCGTTCCCGCAACGGTTATGCCGGATAAACTACTTAAATTTATGTACGGCAGAAGACTGGGTAAACCTATGCTCTGGATTTCTGCAAGACGCAATTCCTCCCGCTTGGTGGGTACGTATATGAACAGTCCGCTTTCCAGAAGAAAAGCATACAAGGCTGTAAAAAAATACGGAATCAATCTGGAAGAATACGAAAAACAAAAATTTAAAAGCTATAACGATTTCTTCACCCGCAAAATAAAGCCCTCCTGCCGTCCCGTGGATATGACACCGGAGCATCTTATTGCCCCTTGCGACAGTAAGCTTCGTGCATTCACTATAAACGCGGCAAAGGATTATATCATAAAGGGCGCTCCTTATACGGTGAGCGAGCTTTTGGGCGGAGACAGCGTGTGTGAAGAATATATCGGCGGTATGTGTCTTATCTTCCGTCTTTCGGTAGATGATTATCACAGATATTGCTATATAGACAAGGGCACCCGTGAAAGCTACCGCAAGATAAAGGGAGTTCTGTACACCGTTTCCCATGTGGACGGGCTGGGCAGAAACTATTTCAAGCGCAACTCCCGCGTTTATACTACCTTACATACAGAGAATTTCGGCGACGTTATTCAGGTAGAGGTGGGGGCAACTCTTGTGGGCAGAATTCGCAACAGAGTAAGCACCGTATTTGCTAAAGGGGACGAAAAGGGCTATTTCGAGTTTGGCGGGTCCACCATCGTACTGCTTTTCAAAAAAGGCGTGGTGGAATTGGACGAGGATATTATCCGCAATTCCCTTGCCGGCCACGAAACCGCAGTAAAATACGGCTCCAAGATAGGCAAAAAGATACAGTAAACACAAAAATCCTCCGATCATATCGGATGATTTTTTGCATTTGCAGAAAGATTTCTTGGGGTGATTTTTTCGGGGTCCCCAAAAATCCGCAGGATTTTAGGGGTGATTTTTTTGGGGGTCCCCAAAAATCCGCAGCATTTAGGCTCCTTCTCATAAGGATGTTTAACACAACATTTGTAGGGACAGGCGTCCTCGACTGTCCGCAACAAAAGAATTTCGGCAGAGAACTTGTTTTCTCTGCCGATTTGCGTTATAATGAGGTGAGCGAAAAGCCTCCCTCCCGGAGGGAGCCTCTGGGTTCGTGCAATCTTAGGGGTATGGGCTTTGCCCGAAGCATTTGTAATACAAAGGCGAAACTTGCGATAAAACAGAACGATAAATAAGAATTTGACAAAGGAGTGTGAATGTATGGATTGGTGGAGTATCATTTTCTGGGGTGTAATACCCGTTCTTACGGTGGCTGTAGTTTTCTTCATTAAGAGAAAACTACTTTGGATTTCTCCGTTGGTTTCGACAGCATTTGCTGTTGCTTACAGTGCCATTGAAATGCCAACCATAATTAGTTATGGTGAGCATAGAGCAATGTTCTTTATATTGGTGATGCCCGGGCATATCGTGATTGGTATAATTCTAACAGTCATTGCCTATTTAGTGGCTCATTCACTTAAACGAAAGCAGAAATGACCACGTCAAATTCCAATTTATAGAATAACGAACGCCGACAGATTTCGAAATCTGTCGGCGTTAATTATTTGTTTTCTGCGTATCAAATTTTTGTCTTTTCGGACAGTCGGGGACGCCTGTCCCTACAAGGAAAATATAACTTCCTTATGAGAACCAGCCTTTTAGGGGTGATTTTTTTAGGGGTAATTAATCATTCCGTTACGGTTATTTTTACGGTTATCGTTTTTACTTCTTCCACGCCGTCGTAAAGGGAAATTTTAATTTCGTCCTCGCCCGCATAGCCCTTCATTGCCGAATATGTAAGCGATCCGCTTTCATCAAGTTGAACGTTGCCGAACATGGGCGTAAGCTCAAATCTGTGCAGGATATCGTAAAGTTTGCCCAGCTCTGCTTTTACCCTTTCGCCGTTTTTAACGGTAAGAGAAATGTCCTCAAAGACGGAAAGATCCTTTTTCTCCGCCTTGCCGAAGGTATCATCCATAGTGCCGGTAATATATTTTACGGATTCTTCAAACATGGTGGCTCTGTAGGGTCTGTCGCTGTTTTCAAATCCGATATACGCGCCGGGAATAGCGCCCTGATAATATGCGTTTACCGAATTTATAAATCCGTACTCAAAGCCTGCGTTAAGATATTCTCTGTACATTGCAAAGGTCTGCTTGCTTTGCTCAATGCTGTCCGTTTCTATCTCAATTCCCACGCCGTAAAGCTTTGCAAGCTCGGAAATAGTGGAAAGCCTGTTGGGGTCGGTAGGATCAAACATACGGTTGGGCTGCCAGCAGGTAATATCAAATCCGTAATACTTGCTGTTCCATATACCGTTTACGTAGTTGTAATAAGGGCACCAGAGGGACATATATCCCATAGAATGTAAGTATTCGTTAAAGGCAATAACCGCTTCTTTATCGTAGGCTTCATCCGGCGAATGCTTGTTGGGACGTATGTTTTCGGATTGCCAATAAAATCCCGCAAGGCAGAGGTTTTTATAGCCCTTTTCGTTAAATCTGCGTATGGCTTCGTCTGCCTGCCATTTAAGACATTCAATATAATCCTCTGCGGTGAGTATCTGTTTTCCGTTAAAAGTCTCTCCGATAGCAGGGCAGTTGACGGATATCCATATCATTTCCTTATCGTCCGCGCCCAGCGCTTTGTTAAGCATACCCTTTGCCGCATCCGCCGCGTCAAGATTAACTCCTTCGCGGAACAATTCGGAATAAAACCACTCCGTGCTTTCGTTTCTGTCGGGATGGGAATTAAGCGCTCCTCTTGTGGTAAAGGCAAGGGAATCGAAAAGCACTCCCAAAGCGTTGCCCTCGCTGTCACGGTGGGCAAGGTATTTATACGCGTTTTCAAGGGTAAGAACGTGTACGTCCTCGCACACCTTTCCGTATCCGTCGGTAATGCAGGTAAACAGTATATCGTTTACCCCCAATTCCTCCGCATCGGGATAAGTGCCGTAAATCAGGTCATTAGGTTCGTAGGCTTTTACCGCGCCTGCAACGTTCTTTTTGCCCCAAATTTCAAATTCGCCCATATAGACCGAGCTGGAAATTTCGTTATCCGGCACGGTGGGGAAGGTTATACGCACGTAGCGCGCAAGGAAGCTGTCTTCAAATTCAATATTTTTGGTATCGTTGCCCTTTTCGGTGATACCGTATTCGGGGTTGTGCTCCGCAAAAACCGTCACCCAATCGGCGCCGTTTTCGCTCACGCTGATATAATACACGGGGGGAGTGGAAATTCCCCAGGTGTATTTGTCCATAAAGGATACGGTACAGCCCTTAACCGACATTATTTCGCCCAGATCAGCCACAACGTGCCGTCCGGCGCCGCGGTAAAAGATAAAGTAATCCTTATCGTAGCTGCCGTGAAGCTTTCCGTCGGTAAGCAGGGATATCTTGTCCATTCCGCTGTTGGAATGGTTTTTGATTATGGGGTCAAAATGCTGTATCTGAAAATCCACGCCCTTTAATCTGGCAAGATTTTGCAGAGTATCGTAATCCGCGTCATCGGGACTTACCTTGACTTCGGATGCGCCGGTATTAAGCTCGTATTCGTAAAAATCCGTTACGGGATAAAAATAATCTGCCCAGGTGCCAAGCTTGTTGTAAATATCCCCGTCTTCGCAGTATTCGTATGCGGTTATTTCGTCAACAAACAGCATATTTCCGCCTTGACCGGAAAAGCATATCTTGATATATCTTGCCGTTACCGCCTTGGGAAAAGAAAAGTTATAGGTATATTTTCCGCTTTGCTCGGTGTCCGCGGGGGTAATTATTTTGCCTATCTTGGTGTAGTTTTCGCCGTCATCGGAAACCTTAACGGTCACATTCCAGGGAAGCGCCGCGCCGGAGGAATTGTTTTTATAGCAGCCAACGTAGATATCCGCAATGGCGTACTCCGAATCCCCCGTATCGAAGGTGATATCAAGGGCGGTGCCGCCGTTCCAGCCTGCGTAAATGTGGGGAGCGTATACCAAGTCCATATACATTCCGTCGGTAAGCTTCTGGCAGGCGGAATCGCTGTAATAATCGTCGGCGGGACGGCTGGGCGTGTATTTAAGCCCGCTGAAGACATTTTTCACCTTAAGGCTCCGGTCAATTTCCTTGGTCATATAGCCCTTTATTTCCGCCACGGTTTCGCTCAGAACAAAAGAAGGAGCGTCCTGCTCGGAAACGTCGTCGCTTTCGTCGGGCGCACTTTCCCCGCCTTTTCCTTCGCAGGAAGCAATAAGGCCCAAGGCGAGTAAAAGCACAAGTGAAACAATCCTGAAAAAAACGTTTTTCTTCATAACAGATACGCTCTCTTTTTTATATATTTTTTTAT
>JAFOBR010000059.1 GCA_017381715.1 Clostridia bacterium | reverse complement strand
GTGGTTCTTTGCATAAGCTCAAGCACCCACGCGCCTTTTTCGCTCTCTTTGGAATATTCGTAAACGTCCTTCATCATAACTGCAAGGTCGGGTGCGGAAATAAGACCGAACTTATACCAGGTGGGTGCGCCTACGTTGGTGTTTTTATTGCCGATGGAGGCAAGGTAATCCGAAAACTCCTGCTGACCGTACTTTTTCAAAAGATGGGTGTATGCGGTGTTATCAGATTCGGTGATCATTATTTCCATAAGATATTCTGCGGTAAAGGATTTGCCTACGTCTGCACTTTTAAGAACCCCGGAACCGCCCGAATATTTGGTTATGGTTATTTCTTCTGTCAGATCCGCACCGCTTTTGAGTATAAATACGGCAAGAGAAGGCTTTATAACAGAGCAGGTCTGGTAAATGGTCTTTGTGTTATAAGAAAGACTGCAGCCCGTTTCCAGATCTATATACACAAAGGAAAAGTTATCCGAAGCGTTGCCCGTATAGCGTTCAAGCATATACTTTTCGTCTGTGGGAAAAGCAAACTTATTGCCCGTGCTGTAAAGAGTATCCATAAAGGTTACAAGATTTTGGAATTCGAATTCCGCAGCATCGGGGTTGAAATCGTATTCCAGCTTGCCTTCTTTTACTTTTTCTGTTTTTTCAAACAGATTTACGGGAATATACACGCTTTCTTCGCTTATTTCGCTTTGTTCGGGAACAGAAATATCCGAAACCTCGCTGCTTTCGTTTTCCACGGAAGTATCGGGCACGGAAACGCCGCCCTCGGTTTCGCAGGAAGCAAGCAAAAGGGAAAAAGCAAAAAGAATTATTATAAGCTTTTTCATTTTTTAAAGCACCTTTCTTAAAAATTGTCCCGTATAGCTGTTTTCGCATTTTGCTATCTCTTCGGGAGTGCCTGCGGCAACGATAGTTCCGCCGCCATCGCCCCCTTCGGGACCTAAATCTATAACATAGTCTGCGGTTTTTATAAGGTCAAGATTATGCTCGATAACCACTACGGTATTGCCCGTATCCACAAGGCGGTGAAGCACCTCGTTAAGCTTGTCCACATCATAGCTGTGAAGTCCCGTGGTGGGCTCATCAAGTATATACAAAGTCTTTCCCGTACTGCGGCGGGCAAGTTCGGTGGCAAGCTTTACTCTTTGGGCTTCGCCTCCCGAAAGGGTGGTGGAGGATTGACCTATCTTTATATATCCCAATCCCACCTGAGAAAGAGTTTTAAGACGGCGGAAGATAGAAGGGTAGTTTGCAAAGAATTCCATACCCTCGTCTACCGTCATTTCCAAAACGTCGTAAATATTCTTTCCCTTGTATTTTACTTCAAGAGTTTCTCTGTTGTATCTTCTGCCCTTGCACACGTCGCATTTAACGTATACGTCGGGAAGAAAATGCATTTCTATCTTTATGGTTCCGTCGCCTTCGCAGGCTTCGCATCTGCCGCCTTTGATATTAAAGGAAAATCTGCCGTCCTTGTATCCTCTCGCCTTTGCGTCGGGAGTGGAAGCGTACAGCGCGCGGATGTCCGTAAACATACCCGTATAGGTTGCGGGGTTGGAACGGGGTGTGCGCCCGATGGGGGATTGGTCTATCTGAATTACCTTGTCTATATTTTCAAGCCCTTCAATGCATTCGCATTTGCCGGGGTGGGCGCTTAATCTGCCCAAAGCACGGGCGGCGCCTTCGCACAGCACAGAATTTACCAGAGAGGATTTTCCGCTGCCCGAAACGCCCGTTACACAGACAAGCTTGCCCAAGGGGAAATCCACGTCTATATTTTTAAGGTTGTTCTGGGCTGCGCCCCGTACGGTAAGGTAAAGTCCGTTGCCTTTTCTGCGTTCAGTGGGAACGGGGATCTTTCTTCTGCCCGAAAGGTATTCGGCGGTAATGGAATTTTCCGCCTTCAAAAGCTCTTCGGGCGTGCCGGAAAACAGCACTTCTCCTCCCCTTACACCTGCGTAAGGACCGATATCCACAATATGGTCGGCGCTCATCATCGTTTCTTCATCGTGCTCAACCACAAGCACGGTGTTGCCCAGATCCCGCAGGGATTTAAGGGTGTTTATAAGCTTGATATTATCACGCTGGTGGAGTCCTATACTGGGCTCGTCCAGCACGTACATAACGCCCACAAGCGCACTTCCCACCTGAGTGGCAAGGCGTATTCTCTGGGCTTCGCCGCCGGAAAGACTGCGTGCGGCACGGGCAAGGGTAAGGTATTCAAGCCCTACGTTTTCAAGGAAGCCCAAACGGGAATTTATCTCCTTGAGTATTTCCTTGGCAACCGCTTTTTCCGTTTCCGTAAGGGTGAGATTTCTGAAAAATTCACGGAGGTTGGAAACGGACATGCGGCAGAGCTCGTCTATATTTTTGCCCCCAACGGTAACCGCCAGCGCTTCGGGACGGAGTCTTCTTCCCCCGCAGGAGGGGCAGGGCACGTGGTCCATAAACGCTTCGTAATATTCACGGGATTCGGGAGATGTGTTGGAATCGTATCTCCGCTTTACCATATTAACGATACCCTCAAACTTGGGTATATGATAGTTTCTGCGCACGTACTTGTTTCCGTATAAAAGCACATGCAGGCCTTCTTCCGACATATCCTTTATGGGCGTATGCACATCCCAGCCGTAATGCTTGCCCACTTGGGTAAATGCATCATAGGTATAGCTGCCGGGGTCAAAGGTCTTGAACCCGTTGCATATAACCGCACCCGCAAAAAGGGAAAGAGATTTATCGGGTATAAGACGATCGGGTGAAACGACAAAATTCATTCCGATACCGGAGCAATCCTCGCAAGCGCCCACAGGGCTGTTAAAGGAAAAGAGTCTCGGCTCCAGCTCCCCAAGGGATATGCCGTGCTCGGGGCAGGCGTAATTCTGGGAAAAGCGCAGAGTTTCTCCCGTATCTGCCAGCAATATTTTAACTATACCGTTTGCCAGATTTGCGGCGGTTTCGATACTGTCGGTAAGGCGGGATGCAATCCCATCCGCGCGCATAACAAGACGGTCAACCACAATATCAATATCGTGCTTTGTGTTTTTATCAAGAGGAGGAACCTCCGAAAGATCGTAAAGGTTTCCGTCCACGTAGGCGCGGACAAATCCTCCCCTGCGCGCATCATCAAGCACCTTTTCGTGCATACCCTTTTTGGCGGACACCACGGGCGCCAGCACCATAAAGCGGGTGCCTTCGTCAAGAGTTAGCACACGGGAAACTATTTCATCTATGCTCTGCTGTTTTATGGGCAGACCGCACACGGGGCAGTGAGGCACACCGATACGGGCGTACATAAGACGGATATAATCGTATATTTCCGTAACCGTACCAACGGTGGAACGGGGGTTTTTGGATGTGGTCTTTTGGTCAATGGCTATTGCGGGCGAAAGTCCCTCTATAAAATCCACGTCAGGCTTATCGAGCTGTCCCAAAAACTGTCTTGCATAAGAGGACAGAGATTCCACAAATCTTCTGTGTCCCTCCGCATAAATGGTATCGAAGGCGAGGGAGGATTTACCGCTGCCGGAAAGCCCCGTAAAAACCGTGAGCTTGTTGCGGGGAACGGTAACGGAAATATCCTTTAAATTGTGTGTTCTCGCACCTTTTACCTTGATTTCTGTTTCCATATATTTTTCCTTACATTAATCGTTTAATTCTGTCACGCAGTGCGGCGGCGGTTTCGAAATCCAAAACCTTTGCCGCTTCCTTCATTTGCTTTGTAAGCGCTTCTATCTGCTTTTTCTTTTGGGTTTCGCTCATCTTCTTGGGGTCCGCCTGCTCGTTTACCGCAGAGGTAATTGCAATAGGATCACGAAGCTCTTTTACAATGCTCTTGGGAATAATACCGTGCTTTTCGTTGTATTCCTTTTGAATACCGCGGCGGCGGTTGGTTTCGGTTATGGCTCTTTCCATAGAACCGGTCATTTTATCCGCATACATAATTACCCTGCCGTTTACGTGGCGGGCGGCTCTGCCGATAGTCTGAACCAAGGAGGTTTCGCTGCGCAAAAAGCCTTCTTTATCCGCATCCAGTATGGCTACCAAAGAAACCTCGGGCAGGTCCAAGCCCTCTCGCAGCAGGTTTATTCCCACCAGCACGTCAATGGTGCCTTTGCGCAGGTCACGGATAAGCTCCATACGCTCCATAGCGTCAATATCGTGGTGCATATAACGGCACTTCACATCGGCAGAGATAAGATATTCCGAAAGGTCCTCTGCCATTTTCTTGGTAAGGGTGGTAACCAGAACACGCTCTCCTTTTTGTGTACGGAGGCGGATTTCGGTAAGGAGATCGTCCACCTGTCCCTTTACGGGACGCACCTCCACCTCGGGGTCCAAAAGTCCCGTGGGGCGTATGATCTGCTCCGCTATCTGCTGTGAACGCTCCTTTTCAAAAGGTGCGGGAGTAGCGGAAACGTAAAGGGTGGCACCCTTTTTATCCAAAAATTCACCGAAGTTAAGGGGGCGGTTATCAAACGCCGAGGGAAGACGGAAGCCGTAATCTATAAGATTTTTCTTTCTGGCGTAATCTCCGCCGGACATTCCCCGTACTTGAGGCACGGTAACGTGGCTTTCGTCAATTAAAAGCAGGTAATCCGCAGGGAAAAAGTCAAGAAGAGTATAAGGCGTGCTGCCCGGCTTTCTGCCTGCAAGCACACGGGAATAGTTTTCTACCCCCGAGCAAAAGCCCATTTCCCGTATTTGCTCCGCATCAAAGAGCACTCGCTCGCGGATGCGCTGTGCTTCTACGTATTTTTGCTGTTTTTCAAAAAATTCTATTCGTTCGTCAAGCTCGGTAAGGATTTCGTGTATTGCCGCATCCCTTTTTTCCGCAGAGGTTACGTAATGGGATGCAGGATATATGGCAACGTGGGAAAGACGGGCATTTATTTCACCCGTAACCGTATCCACCTGGGAGATACGGTCGATCTCGTCCCCGAACAGCTCCACACGGTATGCGTATCTGTCGGAATTGGAGGGGAATATTTCTATAACGTCTCCGCGGACACGGAAATTATTTCTGTCAAAGCCGATATCCGACCTTGAAAACTGCAAGGTTACAAGCCGTTTTATTAAATCTCTTTGGGGGAATATCATTCCCGGGCGGAGTGAGATAACGTTTCTGCCGTATTCCTCGGGGTCACCCAGAGAATATATGCAGGACACGGAGGAAACCACGATAACATCGCGCCTTTCCATAAGTGCGGTGGTGGCGGAATGGCGGAGCTTATCTATTTCTGAGTTGATGGAAGCGTCCTTTTCTATATACACGTCCTTGCCGGGAACGTATGCTTCCGGCTGGTAGTAATCGTAATATGAAACGAAGTATTCCACCGCGTTTTCGGGAAAGAATTCGCGGAACTCACTGCAAAGCTGGGCGGCAAGAGTTTTGTTGTGGGCAAGAACGAGGGTGGGACGGTTCGCCGCGGCAATAATGTTTGCCATAGTAAAGGTCTTTCCCGAGCCGGTAACGCCGATAAGGGTCTGATCGGTATAACCCTTGTCAAACCCGTCGCAGAGAGCGCGTATCGCCTCCGGCTGGTCGCCCGTGGCAGAAAAGCTTGAATGTAATTTGAACTTATCAGGCATTTATCCCACTCCTTTCTTTTTTTGATAATTTGCCTATGCGGACGGCAGGGCGTAGATCACGTGCTCGTTTTCAAGCAGTTGTTGAATAATGCCGTCCACTTCTTCCTTGTGCTTGATGATAAGCCTTGCTTCAATACCGCAGTTTCCCGCAATACTACTTCTCGGCGCTGTTATCTGAATGTTTTTCGCATTGAAATTTCCGCTTAACATAGAAAGCACCTCGTTTACCGATTCTGCGCTGTTAAGCTCCATATAAATATGTACGTTTTTGTTTTTTCTTATAACTCTTGAATCCACCCAGCTCAGAATGGACATAGTGAAAACGACCAGAAATGCGCAAAACGCAGCCGCTTCATAAAATCCGATACCTACCGCAAGACCTATGGATGCGGTTGCCCACAGACCTGCGGCAGTGGTAAGACCGGTCACCTGAAAGCGTCCGTTTGAAATAATGGTACCCGCGCCCAGAAAGCCCACGCCGGAAAGGACCTGCGCCCCTATTCTGAGAGGATCTCCGGAATAATCGGCAAGAGTAAGGCAATAGTGGCCGATAAGAGTTGCCATTGCCGAGCCAACGCAAACGAGCACGTGGGTACGGAGTCCCGCAGCGCGTCCGTGACGCTCACGCTCGAAACCGATAATTCCGCCCAAAACCACTGCGAGCAATAAACGCACGATCACCGAAACCAAAGAAAACTGCTGTAAATAGGAATATGCGCTTAATAAAACCTGCAAAACGGGTTCCTCCTTTAATAAAGTATATAAATCTATATGCAGTCTCCCCCGCCGATACTCATACACGGGAAACGAAAATGCATTTTATCATTTTATTCTAACACGAAAAGTTTAAAAAATAAAGTATTTTTGATGAATTTATAAAAAAATCGCCCTGCAAAAAGCAGGGTGATTTTTCCTTATTAAACATTAAAAGAATAATTCCCAGAAATATCCTTCATCAAAGTCTGCCAGACGGCGGGTGTAGGTATCTCTTACCTTTTTCACCTTTTCGGCCTGCTCTTTGAACGCTTTTGCATCCTTTTTGAGTTGTTCCGAATAGGTGTTAATTCCGTCTTCTATCACGTCGCCCATCGCTTCATCCGTAACAGCCTCCGCTATATCGGTAATATCGCCTGTATATACTCCCCATGCGATCTTGCCCACTCTGTAAACAGAGTTTACAAATATATTATCCGTATATTCTCCCAACAAAAAGCCGAAAGGATCGTCAATAAAGCTGTACAGATCGTATCCCGTACTTATTCCCGATGCGTGCATCTCTATAGCTGAACACGCCAATTCGAGGTTTTCGTATACACGGTCGCAATACGACACGTTGTGATGTACGGTGTATTTTTCGAATTCCTCAACGGTTTTCTTGCTGTAGCCTGCATTGAGGGCGGCTGATTTATCAAAGGATTTAAGATATGAATATTCGGAATCGCTTGCCCAAAAATCATACAAAGAAGGCATGGCGTTCTCTTCGCTTATATAACCGAAGCTATCCCCAAACGCCGCCAGAAGTTCTGCTGTGTTAAGCTCTGTAACGTAATACTTGTTGCCGAACACCTCATTAAGCAAGCCTGCCACTGCTTGTGCGTTTCCGTGGTCAAGACCTATCTCGTCCGCAAGGGTTACAAGAGGATCAAAGGTATCTACCTTCTCGAAACGCTCCAATCTGAAAAAGCTGTAGCCTTCGTAAACGGATTTGCCATCGGAAACCTTGATCTTTGCCTTAACCAAAGCGCCGTTTTCCGTTTCTATGTATCTGAAGCAGGTAAGCTCCATTACTGTTTCGGGGCTGATAGATAAGCTGTCCAGACCGCTGTAATCAACCAAAAGCTTTTCCAGAATGCACTGTTTAACCATATCTGTGGGAGCAACATACTGTCCCGTACAGCTTGAGGTGCAGGAAGCAGAGCAATTTTCCATATACGGCAAAGCGGAAAGCATGGCAAACTCTTCGCCGGTAAATGCCGCATCGCCGTAGAAGAGCAGTCCAAACATATATCCCTTTGAAGAAGCAAAGGACGCGGACATTTCGTACATTGCGGTATTTATAAAGGAAGGCATTTCATCAGTGCGGGGTTCTGCCTTTACCTTTACCTTGTAATCCTCTTCCCCTGCCCACAAAACCGTCTGGGCATCGGAAGCCTTTATCTTTATAACATAATCGGTTCCGTCCTCGGGATAAAGAGCAAACTCGTGGTCGGAGGAGGTGTAGGTGGTAAGAACGTTTTTGCCGTTGGCGGAATATATCTCGATATCAATGCCTATATCCGCGGAAACTTCAAACCGCATAACGGAGTTTTCCTGCATGGTTACGTTGATCATATCCACGTCATTTGCACTGCCGATAGTATTTTTAACCACCGTTTTTCTTTCCTTTACGTCAAGCTGAATGGGCTTTTCGTCATCTGCTTTTTTAATTCCGCAGGATTTAAAGGAAGAATATACCGTATCAAAGAGCTTTTCCGCTTTCTTTTCGGTGTATCCCTTCTGAAGCGCGGTTTGCTCTGTTACCTGCGCCAGAATATCACAGAAAAGCTGTTCGCTCAGATCCGCCTTTGTTGCGGCGATCTCGGCTGCGGTCTTAATGGCGGTTGCAAATTCCTGCGGGCTTAATCCGCTTTTGAGATAAGCTTTGCAAAGGGCGCTCTCTATTGCCGCCGAGGTGTTTTGAAGATCGAGCTTTTTAACCTTTACTTTGCTCACCTTTTTGATTTCCGCCGTGTCCTCTCCGCCGATAAGGTTTACAGCCTTTTCCGCCGCTTTTATTATGGCGCTTGCACGGGCATCCAGAGGAAGCGTTTCACGAACGGACGTGATCTTGATGATCTTATGCGTTCTGTCCTCGAACAGCACGCCGTATACGTTAAGCTCCTCATCCGCAACGGTGAGCCAATTTGCAGGCAAAAGTCCTTCGCCGGTATCGTAATAACAGTATATGCCCTGAACTACGGTGTAGCCTGCCCCGAAGTAGTGCTCGTAGGTTTCGCCAAAGCTTTCGTAATCATATATAACGTCCGAAGTGTAGGCTTCGTCCGCCGAATCCTTTAAGATAAAAAGAGGCTTGTAGTTGCCGTCCACCACCAGGGACACGGTCTTGCCGTAAACGGGAATATCATCAACAGTCTGGATAAATGTATACAGGGTGTTTCCGTTGGAAAGGGGCTGTGAGGACAAAAATGCGTATGAGTGAAAAGCGCGATTATCCAAACCGCTTACCAGCTTAAGGGCATCGCTTTTATCGTATACGGGGGATTCATTGGAAACATCCAGAACGCCAAGGCTCGTGGATTTGCCGACCTCTGCGGTTTCTCCGCCCTCGTCAAATATAAATCCCAGCGCATCCTGCGCATAATAGTTTACATTTGATACCCATTGGAAGCCAAAGGGATTATATGCGAAAAACGCAACCACGGCAACGCCCATGGCAAGAAGTATATTGAATATTATTCTGAACGGATTTGCTCTTATCTTGGGGTCGTTAAAATCAACGGGACGGGGTACATATTTGGGTTCAGGCTGTTTTTCGGGAGGTGTGGCCGGAGCTTCCGCGGGCTGTTCGCCCACCGCTTCTCCCTCTGCAGGCTCCGAAACGGGCTGTTCCAAGGCGGCTTGCTCTGCCGCCTTTGCTTTTCTTCTTGCTTTTGCCTTTTTTACCGCCTTAATAATTATAACGGTTACGGCAGTAATGACTGTAAGAACAGAGATTATCTGTGTGGGAGAAAGAAAAGGAATGCCGAAAAACGAACCTCTGATATCCCCGCGCAAAAATTCCGCCCAAAAACGGAACGTGGGATAAGCGATAGAATATATTGCCAGACGTTTTCCCTTGAACGCCGCACACAAAACGATGGAAAGAGTTAACGCAAACAACGCCTCGATCTCACGAACGGGAAAAGGAATGGTGTAGCCGAAAACAGAAATATCTATACCGTAACAGCATCCGCCGATACTGCATCCCACACGTGCCAGGAAGGTTGCCATAAGCAAAGGGGGAACCATAATATCCAGACATTTTACAACGTCCAGCTTATACATACGCAAAAACAAGGCGGAAAGCGCAAAAAAGCATATTATCCACACCGCAAAGCATATACCGCCGTCGGTAAAGCGGTTGTACAGGGATAAACTTTGCAGGTTTTCGTGGAAAAGCCAGTTTGCCATATTGGAAAGCACCGTGGCAAATATTGCCGACCAGCACAGACTGCGGCGCACACGCTTTTTAACAAACCTTGAAAAACCGCCCTTGCGCATAAATATGTTTAACATTATAAAAGCGGTTAACGCTCCCAAAAGGAGCATCACGGAATAAAGAGGGGTTTCTGCAGGGGTTACCCCCGTTATGGTCTTAAGCATAAAAATCCTCCCGTATTTTACTGCAACACACTTTGATATGAGTTGGTTTATTTACTGATTTTAGCACATATTTGTCGAAAAATAAATAGAGAAACCGATTTTCTCTTAAAAATATAAAAAATTCACATTCAGTCTATTGCCTTTTTTGAAAGGGTGGTATATAATACGGGGAGAAAGTGAGGAAACACACATGAAAAAGATAATTTTTGCCCTTATTGCGGCTTGTATGATATTTTCTCTTTGCGCTTGCGGAAGCGGCGAAAAGCCTGACGTTACCGTGCCCGACGGAATGGTTTACGTTAAGAACGACGTTATAAACGTGGCTTTGTGCCACCCCGTTGAATGGACGGTGGACAGAAACGACGGTATGCTTTCTCTTTTAAAGGATACCTCCTCTTCTTCCATGGTAAGTACATACGCCAGTCTTTCCGTTACCAAATACGGTACCGATGCCCAGAGCTACAAGGATTATTGGAAGACATACGAAGAAAGACTTGCCGACGAGCTTAAGGAATACAAGGCTGTTAAGACCGAAGAAATTAAGGTGGACGGCAACACCGTAGGCAAATACCACTACACCGCAAAGGTGGACGGAAGCACATACCACTTCGTTCAGGTAGTGGCTGTTGGCGGATATTCTGCGTATATTATCACCCTTACCTCCAGCGAAAAGGACTTTGAAAGCGTGAGCGCAGATTTTGATAAAATAATTTCTAATTTTTATTTCAATTAGGTATTGACAAACGCCTCGACTTGTGATATACTTTACGAGTCGAACACGGGGGCTTAGCTCAGTTGGTTAGAGCACCTGCATTACAAGCAGGGGGTCACAGGTTCGAGTCCTGTAGCCCCCACCAAAAAATCCTCGTTCAAAAGAACGAGGATTTTTTTATCCATTGCGAAAGCAATGGTATATCATCGACGCACGAAGTGCGGTGTATATCATCAGCCCTTTGGGCTGTATATCATCACGCATTGCGTGTATTGAAGCTTTCGCAATGATGATATACAAAACTGCGTTTTGATGATATACAAGGCTTGCGCCTTGATGATATACAACGGCTTGCGCCGTTGATTTTTACGGAGGTTTTTATGTCAAAAAATTATTTATTGATCTACTCCGAGCAGCTTGCAACCGATATAGAATTACTCTGCCAAAACGTAAAGGCTCCGTCAAACACGATTTTTCAGATCCGTAAAAGCTCAAGCAGTATTTACGCAAACATCCGCGAAGCAAACTATGGGCACAGCAAAGCCGATATGGTTTCGAAATTCGAGATTTCCATAAAAGAATGCACCGAAACGGAAGGCTGGCTTCAGATTCTTTTCAACACCGGTGCTATTGACGAACAAACCTTCAAAAACAACAGAAATCTTTGCGGACGTATAAGAAGAATGTTGATATCAAGCTGTAAAACGCTGAAAACAGATTAACTGTATTCCCCTCTTTATTGACAAAATTTTACTCGGGTGGTATAATATCTTCCGCCCAAAATATATACAGAGGTGTAAAAGGTGAATATTTTTCACAGATTTAAAAATCCGAAAATACAATTCCTCGTGAACATGGTCATGATAACTATCGGCTGTGCGGCGTACGCGGCGGGAGTTTTTCTGTTTTTGGACCCAAACGCTCTTGCTTCCGGCGGAATTTCCGGTGTTTCTATTATTTTAAGCCACTTGGTTGGTCTTTTGCCCACGGGTACGTGGATCATAGTGCTTAATATACCCCTGCTTATAATTGCCACTTGGAAGTTTGGATTTAAGTTTTTGTTTACCACCTTATATGCCATTGCAATGTCCTCTTGGTTTATGAATCTGGGTTCGGAATATATCGGCGCCGCTACCCACGATCCTATGTTGGCGGCAATTGCGGGACCGACACTGGTTTCTTTCGGAATTGCCATTATGTTCCACGCAGGTGCTTCTACCGGCGGTACGGATATTTTGGTAAAGCTTATGCGTCTTAAGTTCAAGCATATCTCCACCGGCGTTATTTTTA
The DNA here is from genome assembly GCA_017381715.1 of Clostridia bacterium. Classification (GTDB taxonomy): domain Bacteria; phylum Bacillota; class Clostridia; order Oscillospirales; family CAG-382; genus SFLA01. The sequence goes on along the minus strand of JAFOBR010000059.1, from coordinate 616 downwards.
TGATATTTGACGTTATAGTAATTATCGCTTCCGCTATCGCTTTCAAACGCTTTGAATTATCCATTTACGCAGGCGTGTGCGTTGTTGTTCAAACCATTGTGGTGGACAAGCTGCTTTACGGTTTTGACAGCGCAAAGATGATTTATATAATGAGCGAAAAAAACGATATTATTACCAAGCGTCTGCTGGAAGAGCTTGACGTTGGCGCAACGATCGTTCACTCCCACGGCGGCTACACCGGCAAAAACCAGCCCGTGATAATGTGCGTGCTCAAAAAACAGCAGCTTCCCAAGGCAAAAGATCTTATACGCGCAGAGGATAACGGAGCGTTCCTTATTGTTACAAATGCTACGGAGATACTTGGGGAGGGTTACAAATCCCACGACACAACCGATCTGTAGGACTTGGTTATTTAACGCAGACCGAAACGCAAATTGTTTATATACCGTAATTACCGATGCGAGAGATTTTTGTTTATCTCTCGCATTTTATTTTTGATTTATGTAGGAATCTGTAAACAGATTCCTTTTATTTTGCGTTTTTTAGAAACTTTTGCTTCGCTTGCCGTAGATTACTACGGCTCCCGAGGGGTCCCCAAAAATGCACGCATTTTTGG
>JAFOBR010000058.1 GCA_017381715.1 Clostridia bacterium | reverse complement strand
GATCACCTTTATGGAGGTGTTCGTGGGACTTACCGTTCTGGGCGTGAAATACGCGTTTTTGATGGCTGTCCTCACCGCCGTAGTGGATATAATGCCTATTCTGGGCACCGGCGCGGTCATGATCCCCTGGGGTGTTATAGAAATTATCCGCGGCAACTATTTTATAGGTATCGGTCTGTTGGTGCTTTACGCAATAATTACCGTGGTGCGCCAGTTCCTTGAGCCCAAGATCGTGGGAAAGAGCGTGGGTCTGCACCCTCTGCTTGCTCTGGTTTCTATGTACGTGGGACTCAAGCTGTTCGGCGTGGCGGGACTTTTCGGTTTCCCCATAGCGCTGGTAATATACAACAGATTGCGCAACGAAGGATTTTTTAAATTCAAAGAAGCTTCCCCCGCGCCTGCGGAGAAAGCACAAACCACCGAAAATACGGACAACCAATGATTGCCCGCAAAATAAAAAATATCATGTACAAGGAGAAAAAAAGCATGAAAAAGTTTGTTTCCGCAATTTTGGTACTGATGCTGGTTTTCACAAGCCTATTCGTTATCAGCACCTCCGCTGCAGAGGCTGACAGTATAGTTCACTCTCTGCTTCCCGCCGCAAATGACGTAAACGGCAAGGTTACCACAAACAACTGTGATATCACCTACAATGAAGACGGTTCCGTTACCTTTACCGTTACCGGCGCAGGCGCAAGCGTTAACATTGTTTACGCAGAAGGCGCTACCGTTTGGGCAGGCGATGCATTTAACGTAAGAGAAGGCGCATACGTTGTATTCGATTACGGCTCCGCAGACGGTGCTACCCTCGGTCAGTCCACTCAGGCTCACTACACCCGTAAGGATAAAGAAGCAAACGGCACTGTAGCAGACCTCTGGCTCACCTCCATGCAGACAATGACCAATTATCAGAAGGCATCCGGCGAAGGATACGGTATCTGGTCCTTGGGCGATTACCTTGTAACCGAAAAGGGCGATGCAGGTATTTTTGAAGATAATATGCACCGCTTCACTTCTCTTGAGCTTTACATAGAAGGCGCAGTTGGTTCTTCCGTAACCGTATACCGCTTCTACGTTGGTACCGCAGACGCTGTTGAAGGTATCGGCTCCGTTCGTCCCGAAGCAAAGGTTCCCGAAGTTTCCGAACCCGATGAAAGCGAACCCGCAGTGGATGTTGAAATTCCCGAAGGCGCAATAAATCTGGGCAGAGTTCCCGTTAACGCCAGCATTGTTGCCGGTTCCACCACCGTTGTTTCCGATCCCGCTATTATCCACAATTATAACGTAAAGTGGACCTCCTGCGCACTGCTCAGACCCACCGAAAACGAAAACGAATATTCCGTTGTAGCCGTTCAGTGGCTTAACGGCGACGACAGCTTCCTCTTTGCGGATGCACAAGAAGGCGATATCGTTCTCTCCGTTCACGGTGACGAAACGGTTGAAGGCTCTCAGGCAAACAGAGATGCGCTGGATACTCTTGCTGCAGGTGATATCGTTACCCTTATCGGCTACGATTTTGAAAAGCTTACCGCCGCAGACGATGCAGTAGTATTCTTTACCCCCAATACCGGCAGCGAACAGCCCGATGATTCCTCCGAACCCGCAGACGAATCCGAGGAACCCTCCGAAGAGCCCTCCAAGGATGAATCCAAGGAAGATACCTCTGTTCCCGCAACCAACGATTCCGAAGCTCCTTCCGATGACGAAGGCGGCAAT
>JAFOBR010000005.1 GCA_017381715.1 Clostridia bacterium | reverse complement strand
AGGAATATTCGGTGCCCATATACGCCTCCGCTACCTCGCAGGTATACGTCACGGCAGAGGATTTCACTTTATTCACCTCATCCGCAACACGGGCAATAATAGCATCCAAACCGTTATGTATGGAAAGTCCGCCGGGGGCGGCGTGAAGCTGCAACTCGTGAAAAATTATGCTTTTTTCGGGAATGCCGCATTTTTCGGACACTTCTTTGCGAAATCTTCTTGTATCCCCGCTCCAGGTAAGACTGCTATCAAACACGCAAAACAGAGTTTGCTCACCTGGGGAACGCAAATACAAAAGACGGCAGTAAAGGTCGGTATGAAAATCCCACACGGGTTCAAAGGCGCCCTTAAGGGATATTTTGGAAAAGCTGCATTCGGGCATAAAACACGCCTCCTTTTTTATCTTATTTGAATTATAACACAAAAAAAGGCTGTTTTCAATTGGTTTTATAAATCCAAATCAACTGTTGCGTGAATAAATATCCGTGCAGGTTGCTTGAATATCTGTTCGCATTATGTTATACTTACTGTATCAAAACGAAGGGTGTGATACGCATTGGAACTTAACTTGGCGGAAAACATACGGGAAATGAGAAAAGCCCGTGGAATAACCCAGACAGAGCTTGCTCAAAGTCTTTCCGTAACGCCCCAATCCGTAAGCCGTTGGGAAACGGGACAAGCCTACCCCGACGTGGTGCTGCTGCCGAGAATTGCAAAGTATTTTGACGTTACCTTGGACGAGCTTATGCTTGGGCTGGAATCTTCGCTGACCATATACAGAAAAGAGTTTGCCGAAGCTTCCAAGGCGGTTCACAGCGAAAACACCCTTGAAAACCGCAAGCGGGTGTGCGATATTCTGGAAGTGCTTACCCGTGAAAAGCCAAGAGAATATATGGTTTTGTATTTCACCAATCTTTTGGTAATGAAAAACGAATACGACAACGTATCCGAAAGCAGACTTGACGATTTGCGTGAGCAGATTTGCGAAATGCTTAACAAACTTCCGGTAGGAGAAAAGTGTGTCGCGCTTGTAAACATTGTCCGCAATGAGGACGAGGACAAATTGGATATATGGAAGAGCTTTTGTCCCGAAAGATATGCTTTTACCACTTGGGATGATTATTTGCTTCAAAGGTACGCTTGGAACGCAGATACGGAAAAATGGCATGAAGTAAGACAAAACGCCGTTTACGAGTTGATGTCCAAGCTGATCAACCTGCTTTCCGAAGAAAGCCGCGGCGTTTGCGGAAATGTGCAAAGCTGTTTTTTGCCCAACCCCAACGAATATTACAGAGCTTGTCTTAAAGTTATTAACGCCTTTTCCGAAAGAGAAAACGACATTCTCCTTCCCCTGCGGATACAGATAGAATTCGGACTTGCAAGAGCTTTGTTTATGGAAGGAGAAAACGAAGAAGGCTTTGATCATTTGGAAAAAACACAAAAATATATAAAGGCTCTGTGGAGTGCGAGAGGCTGTGCGGCTCTTGCGGGAAGTCCGCCTTTTATGGATATCCTTTCCTGCGAAGTTCACGATGACGAAGCCGTTACCTGCATGCTTAACGTATGGAAATACGATTCCTGCCTTGAATTTGACGGGGTGAGAGAAGACGAAAGGTTTACTAAGTTTTTCGATTACGTTAACGGTCTGTTCCCCAACACCAGAGGATTTGTAACCGTGAAGGACGGAAAGGATATTCCCTACGATGAATCTGAATTTGCCCGTCTTGCGGATATCGCAGGCGAGGAGCTTAAAAAGAAAAACGCAACCTATATGACCCAGGCTGTGGTATTTAAGACCGCAAAGGGAAATATATACCACGCTGTTATAGGAAATACATTAGCAGATACGGAATCCGATATCCTGCTTAAAGAAATGCGCCTTAACTGCGATACCCATATAGAAAGCATTGTTTGCTGTTGGGAGGACGGATGTGTAGATATACCCTCCTACGAATTGCGGCAAAAGATCATATCACTTGACCCCAAAAACAAGGATGCGCTGATACTTTTGCAGGGTCTTGACAGATATATAGTTAAAGAACTTGAAAAACTGATGCCTCCGAAAAAGAAAAATTAATAAATTTACGCAAAACACTATTGACAATGCATATTTGCAGTGATATAATGCATTAAAATACAATATTTATTAAACCGTTGATGCGGAGATAAAAACAAAAAATGCCTTTACAGAGAGTCTGCGCAGCTGAGATGCAGGCAAGAAGCAGTTTGTTAAATGGACCGCGGAGGGCGCAGTCAAATGTGCGGTTGCCGCACAGAGTATTCTGCGACGTGGGGGCATACGTCAGTTGTCGGGAATATGCAGTATTCCGGAAAGAGCACGGTTTTGCCGTGAATCAAGGTGGCACCGCGAATAAAAAAAGTAATTATTCGTCCTTGGCAGATGGTATATTTCTGCCAAGGATTTTTATTTATAAAGGAGAAAAAGCAAAATGAAATTCAACGGAATCGACTTCGATACATATCTTAAAAATTATCCCGATGAAAAGGGTTACTTCGGCAAATACGGCGGTTCATACATTTCCCCCGAACTGCAAAAGGCGATGGATGAAATCACCGAAGCATATTTCACTATTTGTAAATCCAGCAAGTTTATAAGCGAATTGCGCCGCATACGCAAGGAATTTCAGGGCAGACCTACCCCCATTTCCCATCTGGAGCGTCTTTCAACCTCTCTGGGTAACGTACAGCTTTACGTAAAGAGAGAAGACCTTAACCACACCGGCGCACACAAGCTTAACCACTGTATGGGTGAAGCACTGCTTGCAAAGTATATGGGCAAGAAAAAGGTTATTGCGGAAACAGGCGCAGGACAGCATGGTGTTGCAATCGCTACCGCTGCCGCTTATTTCGGCTTGGAATGTGACGTTTATATGGGAAGCGTTGACATTAAGAAGCAGGCGCCCAACGTTGCAAGAATGAAAATACTTGGCGCAAACGTTATTGAGGTTACCCACGGTCTTGCTACGCTTAAAGAAGCGGCAGACGCGGCGTTTGATGCATACGCAAGAGAATACAAGGATGCTATATACTGTATCGGCTCCGTTGTGGGTCCTCACCCCTTCCCTATGATGGTAAGAGATTTCCAGAGCATTGTCGGCATTGAAGCAAGAGAGCAGTTTATTGAAATGACAGGCGAACTGCCCGATGCGGTGGTTGCATGCGTCGGCGGCGGCTCAAACTCCATGGGTATGTTCTCCGGCTTCCTTAATTACCCCGTAGATATTTACGGAGTAGAGCCCTTGGGCAGAGGTACCGCCTTGGGTGACCACGCCGCAAGTCTGAAATACGGAAGCGAAGGCATTATGCACGGATTTAATAGCATTATGCTTAAGGACGAAAACGGCGACCCCGCCCCCGTGTATTCCGTAGCCAGCGGTCTTGACTACCCCTCCTCCGGTCCCGAACACGCTTTCCTCCACGATCTGGGCAGAGTAAAATACGATGTGATTTCCGATGACGAAACTATAGATGCGTTCTTCACCATTTCCAGATTGGAAGGTATTATCCCCGCTATCGAAAGCTCCCACGCAGTTGCATACGGCATTAAGCTTGCAAAGACTATGGGTAAAGGTTCTGTGCTTATTTGTCTCTCCGGCAGAGGCGATAAGGATATGGATTATATTATCGAAAAATACGGTATAAGATAATTTTTACCACAGAGATAATTATGAAAAGAATTTTATCTGTTGTTCTTGTGCTTATATGCGTTTTGCTTTCTTCCTGCGATCACGAAAACACTTCCGTCGGCGAAGAAGCAAATTACAGCGAGGTACTGGAAACAGCGCAAAAGTTTATTAATGACGGGAACTACGAGGATGCGTATAAAACTTTATACAGCATTTGCGATTATCCCGAAGCAAAGGAAATGCTTGCCGACTTTAAGGTGCTTCCCCTTAAGGCAAAAGGTAACGGTTCTGCTCAAACAAAGCCGAGATCTTACGTTTGCGAATATTCCTATGACGAAAACGGTGTGCTTTTAAGCAAAGAGGAAAAGCTTCCCAATGACGTTACAAAAACCTACACTTATTTCTACGATGAAATGGGAAGATTGCTGACAGAGGCTGTTAAAAAGGTTTCTCCCTACAACAGCTCCTACGATTCCGCCAGCGCGACAAAGACCGAAAACAGCAGTATTACCTACACCTATAACGAGCATGGGGATATCGTAAAAGAGTATATCGATGAAGCGATCGGATGGCCGTATTATCTTGAGTACGAATTTGAATACGATGAAAACGGCAAAAAAACATCTATGTACGATCTTACCCAAGACGAAACTACTTATTTTACGTATAACGAGCAAGGTCAGCTTACCGAAAAGAAAAACGAATATGGCACCGTTTTTGTTTTCGAATACGATCAAAACGGAAACCTTGTAAAAGAAAGCGCAGGCACCAACCGATTAATAGAATACACCTACGATGAGCACAACAATTTGGTTAAAATGCTGGAGAATTACAATATAGGCGAATATAACGAGATAAAATATGTCCACCGTTACACGTATGACGAATACGGTGTGCTTACCGCTTATTCTTTAACCGATATTAATCGTGCGGAATACGTAGAAAAGTATTCGGAATTCAAATATTTTTATTGCCCCGAGAAATAATCACCCGATAATAAAAAATCACCTCATTACGAGGTGATTTTTTTATTGTTATCAAGTAATTGCAGATTATTCAATTTCTTCGACATACCAGGTCATATTGGTAAAATCAAGAATAAGCCTGTATTCATTGTCGTCAGGCAACTGTATGTGATAGATGGAGTCTTTATCTCTTTTAGATACAATACTGCCACTTGTTTCGTCGCCGGATTGTTCCAACCCAAAACCATTGGTTGAATTTTCCACTAGCGGCTGCAATTGGCTTGGATAATAAACAAAATTACGCTCATCACTCGAAGAATTAGAATTTCCGCGTCTTATCACAGCTTCGTAAATGCCTGCTTCTGCCGTAGAAAAGAGATCAAAGCACCCGCCTTCT
>JAFOBR010000057.1 GCA_017381715.1 Clostridia bacterium | reverse complement strand
TATGCCGCAAATCGTTTTAACATTTTTTACTCCGTCTTAATATCGTATTTTCCCGCAAATAAAAGTTCGGCAAGCTCTTTTTCCGTTTTGGGGCACTCGTAAAAATCCATACCGAAAATCCTTTTTTGTCTGTGGGCTGTGTGGTTATCGCTTCCTGCGGTAAGGGGCTTTTCGTACGCCGCCGCATATTCCGCCGCACGCTCGTTTTCAAAATCCGTTCTGTTTGCATTTAATTCCACACCGTCTATCAAACGGGGAACAAGCACAATGCTTTTTATATAATTAGCCTCTCTGAACGGGTGGGCGTGGGAAATAAATGCCCCTGCCTCCCGCACGGTCTTAAGCACGTCGTATAAAGACATATCCTCCAGTTCGGGATGCTCTGTCCACCATTCGGGCTCAAGTCCCAGACACAAAAAATCGTTGCCGCCAAAGGGGCGCACCGTTATTTCTGCGCCGTAAAGCACGGTCATACCGTATTTTTCCGCCACAGCCTTTGCGTTTCGGTAGCCTGCCTGCTGGCGTCTGCAATGCTCCGCCCAATCGTCTTTTTTGCTGCCTATTCCCAGATGATCGGTAATAACCACGCCCGCGTAGCCCTTTTCGCTGTAGGCTTTTACGGTGGCTTCCGCCGTTTCGGAAGCGCATCCGCTGGATTCCGAGGTATGGCAATGTATCTCAAATAAGTATTTCATAATATTAAACACTCCTTTAATGTAAATATACCACAAAACTGCGGGATAAAAAAGAGTTTTTGCGCAAAAATATATTTATTTTTCGGTTTTTGTGTGCTAAAATATTAAAAACCTTTAAAAAGGCGGTACGTTTTTTATGTGCGAAAAGCTTATAGACCTTCATACTCATTCCACCTGCTCTGACGGAAGCATGTCCCCCCGCGAGCTTGTGCGCCACGCCGCATCAAAGGGGCTTGCCGCTATCGCCCTTACCGACCACGATTCCGTTTCGGGGGTAGAGGATGCGGTGGAGGAAGGAAAGCGTGTGGGAGTGGAGATCGTTCCCGCAATAGAACTTTCCGTTCAATCGGAAACGGAGACTCATATTCTGGGTTATGATATAGATATTCACCACCCCCTGCTCAAAAAAGCTCTGGACGGGGTAATGGATGCCCGCAACACCCGCACTCTTAATACCTGCAAAAAGTTAAATGATCTTGGCTTTAAGGTGTCTATGGAGGAAGCATACGCTATCGCCCCCTCAGGCATTATCGGCAGAGCGCATTTCGCCCGTATTATGATGGAAAAAGGCTACGTTTCCTCTGTAAAAGAGGGGTTTGATAAATGGCTGGGCGTAGGCAAGCCCGCTTATGACGGCACTCAGGCGCTCACCGCACAGGAGGCGGTAAAATTAATTAAAGATATAGGCGGGTACGCTTTTGTTGCCCATCCCCATCTTATACGCATTTTCGACGATGCTCTTCGCGCGTTTTTGATCGAGCTTAAAGCGTACGGGCTTGACGGTATCGAGGGATATTACAACGAATACACTCCGGAAATGCAGGAAAAGTTTCAGTCTATGGCAAAGGAATTGGGACTAAAAATCTCCGGCGGAACGGATTTCCACGCCAAAATGAAGCCTCATATCGAGATCGGCATCGGTCAGGGCAATATGAAAATACCCTATTCGGTACTTGAAAATATCCGCCGAGTGTGATATTATACCCTTTAGTGAGTTCGTAACCATCCTCACTTAAATCAAAACTAAGGAAGTAACAAAAATGAAAAAAAGGATTCTTTATCTTTGCCAAGCGGCTATAATTGCCGCGTTGTACGTTGTGCTTACGCTGGTTTCACCAAACCCTGTCGGCGTATTTCAGGTGCGGTTTTCCGAATGTCTTACCATTCTTCCCGTGTTCCTGCCCGCCGCCGTGCCGGGTCTGTTTATCGGGTGTATAATCTCAAACCTTTTGGCAAACGCCGTTATATGGGATATCGTGCTGGGTTCTCTGGCAACCCTTATCGCCGCGGTGCTCACGTATAAATTGGGCAAAAAACACTTTTTGCTGGCGGCGCTTTTCCCCGTGCTGGCAAACACGCTGGTTATCCCTCCCGTGCTTGCCTATATTTACAACGTGCCGGATGCTTTGTGGATAATATATCTTTCCCTTTTTGCAGGGGAGGTCATTTCCTGCTACGGCTTGGGATATATTCTTCACCGCGTTCTTAAAAAGCATTTTTCTCATATAAATAAATGAGGTGAATTCAATGTTCAAAAAAATAAACCCTTATGAAGTGCAGGTCAACGTGTTTAATATGATCGGCAAGCAAAAAATGCTTATCGTTGCGGGAAACAAAGAGGGAGTTAACGGTATGACTGCCTCCTGGGGCTCTATGGGAGTTATATGGGGCGCACCCGCCTGCTTTGCCTTTGTCCGTGACAGCCGCTTTACCAAAACCTTTATGGATGCAGAAGAAACCTTCTCCCTTTGCTTTTTCGGCGAAGGGTATGAGGAAATGTACCGCTATATGGGCACCGTTTCCGGCAGGGATGAGGATAAGACAACCCATTGCGACCTTACCGTGGCGTACGAAGGAGATACTCCTTATTACGCAGAGGCAGATACGATTATCATCTGCCGCAAGCAAGGCGCAGTGCGAATGCCCGCAGAAACAATGTCGGATGCGGTAAACGAAAAATGGTATACAAGTAAGGATTACCATACAATGTATACCGGAATCATTGAAGCTTATATGGTTAAATAAAAATCAAAAGGAGAAGCGCAAGGCTTCTCCTTTTTAATTGAGCTGATTTATTTTTGTGGGGTGTTTTTATTTGTTTTTCTGCGGGTAATCAAAGCCCTCTTCGCATGCTATACGTGCGCAATCCTTTATTTTTGCCACAGTGTCTGCATCAAATCCCGATGTGTAGGTAACGTCATCAAGGTCGATATCCAGATAGGTTATTGCCATAACGCAGGCAAGGAGATACGCACCAAGCTCGGAATGGTGGGAATTATCGGTGTGGTAAATAACAAGCTCGGGATACTTTCTTTCGCATATAAGGAACGCATCCGCACCGGGAGCAACCTTTTCAATATCGAAAGTTTCTGCCAGCTTGGTGTAGTTTACTTCGTGTCTGTATGCGCTGTCAAGACGGTTTGCGGGCACGTCGTTGGAGGAATAACGCTTGTACAGGTGTACAGTTGCGCCGGTTTCACGGAGCATGGGCACCAGAATGTCGCAAGCGGGCTTGGAATCCTCGTAATCGCTGTTTGCGTTGTCCTGCAGCACCACGAAATCGAAATCTTTTTCCGCAAGCTGCTGTCTTAATGCTTTGCCGTGCTTTTCGTCGTTTGCGTCTGCAAACTGGCTCAGATACGCACCGCCTACGCAGCAGTAGGAAACGTCAATATTAATACCCACGCTCTCTGCAACATACATAAACTTGGTGGGGACATCAAAATAATAGGTACTGCTGTTTCCCACAAACAAAAATGTCTGTACTTCGCCTGCTTCGGGGTAGGGCAGTTCTTCCTCTGCCTGTGCGCCAAAGGCTTCGACTTCGCAAACCATGATCCAGTTGCTGTGTCCTACAAATCTGTACTGAACGTATCTTGCGGTAAGCGCATGTTCAAGCTCCAGCGTTGCGGGAATAGAGCTTACCTCGTCGGTATCGGCTATGGTAGCTCTGCCTGCTTTATACCAATTCTGGTTATCGTGGGAAACCATTACTTCAACGTACTGGGGTGCGGAAATTCCCACGCCCTCGTGGAAAGCGGATGCCACGTGGGCGATAAATGTATCAACATAAAACAGTCCGCCCAGATCAACGGTTATGTATGCGTAGCCGCGGGAGGTGTAATCCGCAATACTCTTGTTAAAGCCCATAAAGGCTTTATCGGAATACTTTGCGTTTTCAGCGGCAATGACTCCGTCTGTCATACTCTTGTTTCCTTCGTCGGGGTAAGAGGGGCCGGAATCATCGGGATAAAGCATGGATCTTGTGTATGATTTTCCAACTGTCTTGTTGCCGTAATCAGGCAATTCTTTTACGTTTATCATAGGTATGCTTTCCTCCTCCGGCTGGGATTCTTGTTGTTCCGGTGTGCTTTGTTCTTTTGATTGCTCTTGCGCTTCCTCACAGCCGAAAAGCACAGCCGAAAAAGAAAACAGCAAAGCAATGCAAAGGAAAACGGACACTAACTTTCGTTTCATTTTAAATTCTCCTTTAAATTTTATTTATAATATTTATTTTTTTAATCATTATACCTGCCGTTATGCCTATCAAAGCACCGCTTACCGTTCCGCCGATAACAAGGGCGGGAAGATAATACAGTATCTCCGCCGTGTTCATCAAAACGGCGGCGGCACAGATCTGGGCAAGATTATGGGTAATTCCTCCCGCAACGCTTACTCCCGCAGGTGAGAAAAGGTCTGTTTTTTTAAGCAGTACCATTATTCCCAGGCTTACCAACGCACCGGAAAGGCTGTATATAAAGGAAGGCGCGCTTCCAAACAGTATTCCCGCCAAAGCCACTCGCAAAAGGGATACCGCCGCGGCATAACCAAATCCGTATTTATACAAAATAAAAAGCACAACAAGGTTGGGCAGCCCTATCTTTATTCCCGGTATGCCTATATTAAAAGGAATAAGGGTTTCCATGTATGAAAGTATCATAGCCGTGGCAAGAGCTACACCCCCTGCCGCCGCTTTTAAGGCGTTAGATCGGGACCTTTTTCTTGTTTGGCTATACGCACTGTCAGTCGGTTTGGCAGACATACTATCCTTTCTCCTTCAACGCCGATCTTGCGGTGGTTTACACATATTTTATCGGGGCAGGATGCGGATTCGATATATACCTTTCCGTCCTTTATCACCAACAGGTTGTACCCCCCGTTTGGGGATTTCAGTTCAATCTCTCTGTCCTCGTTTAAGGGGTAGGAAGCAGTTTGAACCCCGTCCTGCTCAACACAAACGTATCCTCCCGCTTGGTGGGTAAAATGCACCCACAGCATATATCCTGCGCACAAGGCAAGGGGGATGAATATTATCAGCAGGTCCGCAAGTAATTTTTTATTTTTCATCGTTCACAATGGGTATCGGTGCCGCTACGATACAGTTTACGGGGCAAACCTCAATACATTTACCGCAGCGAATACATTTTTCATAATCAATACGGGAAAGGTTGTTTTCTATGGTTATGGCATCCGAAGGACAAACCTTTGCGCATTTTGTGCAGGCAATACAGCCAACCTCGCACTTTTTACGGGTTGCCGCACCTTTTTCGGTGTTGGAGCAAGCTATTGCCGCTTTTTCCGTTCCGTCAAACAGAGTTATAATTCTGTTGGGGCATATTTTAACGCATATTCCGCAGCCGATGCATTTATTGCCGTTTATATGGGCAATCCCGTTTTCCATACATATTGCATTAACGGGGCAGGCGGCGGCGCAATCGCCGTATCCCAAGCATCCTTGAGTGCAGGCGCCTTTTCCGCCGAACACTCCTTTTGCCGCCGCGCAGGAGGATATTCCTTGGTAAAGAGCTTTTTCCTTGTTGCGGTTACAATCCCCTCTGCAATGCACAAAGGCGGTCTTTTCCACAACGTCTTCAAATTCCACACCCAGTATGGCGGAAATTTTTCTTGAAACTCCGTCGGACCCGGGAACGCAAAGATTTGTGGCAGTCGTTTTTCCCTCTGCCAAAGCTTTTGCGTATCCTTCACAGCCGGGGTATCCGCAGGCACCGCAGTTTACACCGGGTAAAGCTTCAAGCACTTCTTTTTCGGTTTCGTTTGTTTTTACTCCCATAAAACGGGATGCCAGCGTAAGTATTACCGCCGCCAGCAGACCTATTCCCCCTGCCAGAAGGGCGGGGATAAGAATTTCTTTCATTTTTCTTTTCCCCTTTCTCTTTAAGCAAACATATTTTCAATTACGGATGCGAATCCGTAAAAGGACATAGAAACTATAGAAGCGGCAATAAGGGTAATGGGTATTCCCTTAAACGCTTTGGGAATTTCAGCCCCCTCCATTTTTTCGCGCACTCCCGCAAACAGCACCATCGCCAAAAGGAAACCCAGCCCTGCACCGAGGGAGGACACCATGGATTCCAAAAATCCGTATCCATCGGTAATATTGTTTAAAGTTACGCCCAAAACGGCGCAGTTGGTGGTTATAAGGGGTAGGTAGATTCCGAGGGATTTATGCAAAGCGGGAATATATTTTTTAAGCACTATCTCCACAAACTGAACCAGTGCGGCTATAACAAGTATGAATACGATAGTCTGCAGATATTCGTACTTGGGCGAAAGCAGATAGGTGTATATGGGCCACGTTGCCGCGGTGGCAACCAGCATAACGAATATAACCGCCGCGCCCATTCCCGCCGCTTGGTCAAGCTTTTTGGAAACCCCAAGGAAGGGGCATACACCAAGAAATCTGGACAAAACGTAATTGTTTACCAAAACCGAAGCCATAAGGATAATAACAAGATTTTTTAACATCACGCCTTCTCCTTTCCGCACTCGCCTTTGCAAAGAGATGCGTTTGGGCACCCTTCGCACCCAAACTCCTCTTTTGAAGGTTTTTTACCCAAAGCGGATACCAGAGCAATAAGCACGCCGAATACGAAAAATCCGCCGGGGGGAGAAACCAATATTGGCACGGTGTAATCGCTTATAAAGGGAATTTCCATTCCCGCAAAGCTTCCTGCGCCGAACACCTCACGAACGATAGCCATACAAAGCAGAGCAAGGGTAAATCCCAAGCCCATTCCGGCACCGTCAAGGATAGAAGCGCCTACGGTGTTTTTGGAAGCAAACATTTCCGCCCTGCCCAAAACAATACAGTTAACAACTATAAGAGCAAGGTATACTCCCAACATTTCGTATAAAGAGGGAAGGTATGCCTCCATAAGCATCTGAACCACAGTAACGAACCCCGCGATAATAACGATGTATGCGGGTATTCTCACCTTATCGGGTATTATTTTTCTCAAAAGGGATATAGCGGCGTTTGAGCAAACAAGCACTGCCGCCGCCGCAAGCCCCATTGCCAGAGCCGAAACCACGCTTGTGGTGGTGGCAAGAGTGGGGCAGGTGCCCAAAAGGAGCACGAAAACGGGATTTTCCTTTACAAAACCGTTCAGTAAAACACGCAAATTGTTTTTCAATTCCCGTTTCCTCCCTTTGTTATGGCTTCGTACGCACCGAACATATCTTTCAAAGCCTTGTTTACTGCGTTTCCGGATATGGTTGCGCCGGAAATAAGGGTATCTTCTTCAGACAGCGTGGAACCGTCCTTCCCCTTTAACCCTTCGGTATAGGCTTCTTCGTCCAGCTCGTAATCGTCGTAATACTGGGAATACAGTATTATTTCGCTTATTTTTATTTCTTTTATCTTTCCGTCTTCGTCAAGCACGCCGTATACCGTCATTACGCCGTTGTTGTAGCCAATGGGACGGCATACAAATCCGTACAGCCTTTCGCCTTCGTTATCTATTACAAAAGCGTTGGTAACGGTGGATACCGTGTCAATAACAGCGGCTGTAAACGCCGAAGTGTCTCCCGCCAGCTTTTTCAAAGCCTTTGTATCGGCATTTTCCTTTTCCCTCGAAAGGTTGGGAACAGCCCCTGCCGCATCGGTAAGATTTTGTGCGGTATCGGTTATATCCTTTCCCTCGGTATCATAAGCCTTTGCCTTGCCGAAAGGATTAACGGTATACACCGTTCCGTCCTTTGAAACAAGTATATATCCCGTGCCGTTGGAAGCTTCATATCCTGCCGCCCCCCAATCGGGAACGGTGAAGTCTTTAAAAGAACCTGTGCCGCTGTCGTTCAGCGCGCCGGGGATAAGCTTATCCAAAAGCTCTTTTATCTTTTGCTCTTCGCTTTTTTCTCCTGCTTGTATAAGGTCCATTTTTATAAGGACGGCAAATACGTCCTCAATACCCTGCCTGAATGCGGCAGAGGAATAGGTTACTCCGGATACCAGCTCTGCGCCGTTAAGGGCGGAATCCATACCCACGTAGGTTTGGGGGTAGGTATCCTTGCCGAAATCCTTTGTTTCCCCGTAATTGGTTATTACAATTCCGGTAATCACCCCTTCGTTGCTCACACCCACGGTGTAAAGCAGGGGAGATTTGCTGTAAGAGGAGGTAACGGATACGGTTACCGCAAATCCCAGACCGCTTGTTTCCATATAAATGTCCTGCACGGATTCGGGAGCATCTGCGGGTTTTTCCAGTTTATCAAATTCTTTCGCTCCCGTCAACACCTGAACCAAAGATTGGTTGGCGGCATCCGCTTTATTTTTCTCTATAACGGGTGCGGTAAAATGGTTGGTAAGCGCCACCAGCAGGGTAGTGATAAGACATATAGAGGTAAGCACCAAAACGCTTTTAATTCCGTTTTTCATTATTTGTTACCTCCTATCGGGGTGGGGCGTGTCCACTTGTCGATATACGGGGTAATAATGTTCATAAGCAGTATTGAAAAGGATACTCCTTCGGGGTAGCTTCCGTAAAAGCGTATGGCGGAGGTTATAATTCCGCACCCCACACCGAATATCACTTTTCCCCAAGGTCTTGTGGGGGTGGTGGAATAATCTGTCGCCATAAAGAAAGCGCCCAGTATAAGACCGCCTGCCAAAACCTGATACAAAGCAAAGTCCATACCGCCGTATATAAGGGAGAGCACAAACACCGTGCCTATATAGCACACGG
This sequence comes from Clostridia bacterium, assembly GCA_017381715.1. Taxonomy (GTDB): domain Bacteria; phylum Bacillota; class Clostridia; order Oscillospirales; family CAG-382; genus SFLA01. The sequence goes on along the minus strand of JAFOBR010000057.1, from coordinate 2,004 downwards.
GGGTTGTCCAGCTTATAATTCCTCGGAAGATGAGGTAAATCCCTCCGATCAGCAAAGCCGGAGCGCAGGTTTCGCCAAGGGAGCCTCCTCTTATCCCCAAGAACATATCCTTTAATGAGGGAAGCTCTGTTCCCATAGCCTTAAGGGCTTCAAGAGGCGTTGCCGTTGATGTAAGGTCGGGACTCAACGGGGCGGTGAAGGCTGTCATAGTTCCCGTAAAGGCAATAAGCATCATTATTCTTGCGGTTATGGCGGGGTTTGCAAAGTTTTTGCCAATACCGCCAAACAGCCCTTTAACCACCACTATGGCAAATACACTTCCCAAAGCGGCTTGCCATAAGGGGATGGAAACGGGCAGGTTCAAAGCAAGCAAAAGACCGGTTACGCAGGCAGAAAGATCACCTACCAAAACCTTTGTCTTTATTATCTTCTGGAACAAAAATTCACTTAAAACTGCGAATGTAACACATACGCCTATTACCAGAGCGGAACGGTATCCGAAAATAAGTATGGAAGCTATCGCCGCAGGAAGGAGGGCAATAATAACGTCCAGCATTATTCCGCTAACCGTTTTTTTGCTCAATATATGGGGGGAAGAGGAGATCTTAAGCTTTTCCATTTTTCTCTGCCTCCTCTTTTTTCTTTTTTTCGTTATGCTCTTTAAGCATATTTTTTGCAAGACGGTTTCTTTGCACCAGATGCCGTTTTGCAGGGCAAACGTAGGCGCACACACCGCATTCCATACACAGATTAACCTTTAATTTTTCCAAAGCCTTGGGGTCTTTAAGCATATGCGCTTTTCCGAAAGCAGGCGGGTCAAGGTGAAGGGGGCATCTTTGTATACAGCTTCCGCAGTTTATGCAGGGAGTTTCTTCGGGTATTTCCGCCTCTTTTTTATCAAAAGCAAGAAGCGCGTTGGTTCCCTTCATTACGGGATATTCCGTATCGGGCATGGAATGTCCCATCATAGGTCCGCCCATAATTATTTTTGCGGGGTCGGTTTTAAATCCCCCTGCCGCCGCGAACACGTCCTTTATACGGGTGCCGATAGGTACGATGAGGTTTGCGGGGGAGTTTACTGCGCTTCCGTCCACGGTTATGCATTTTTCCGTAAGAGGCATACCTGTTTTAACAAATTCGGCTATTGCCGCAACGGTGGTTACGTTAAGCACAATCACACCCACGTCCAAAGGAAGCTTGCCCTCGGGCACTATCTTTTGGGTGGTACTGTATATCAAAACCTTTTCACCGCCTTGGGGGTAAACGGAGGGAAGCACCTGCACCGTAACGCTTTTTACGTTTTCAAAAAGCTTTTTTGTTTTTTGTATAGCCTCTTTTTTGTTGTTTTCAATACCGATAATTATTTTTTTTGGCTGAATATACTTCAAAAGCAGGTTTATTCCGTATAAAAGTTCTTCCGCTTTGTCAAGAAAGGTGCGTGTGTCTGCGGTTATATAAGGCTCGCATTCCGCGCCGTTTATAACAATTTCTTCCACGGTTACGCCTTCTTTTACGTTAAGCTTTACCGCCGTGGGGAACGCGGCACCGCCCAAGCCCACTACGCCGGAATTTTTTACCGCTTGTATAAAAGATTCACGGTCGGTTACCTTCGGAGGTTCAATGAGTTCGTATCTTTCCATCAGCCCGTCGGATTGTATAACGATCCCTTTGGTAAGTTGGTTTGCGGCGGTGGTTATATCGTCTATACGCTTGACGGTTCCGGAAACGGATGCGTGTACGGGGGCGGAAACGTATCCCCCTTCCTTGGCGATAAGCTGACCGATCTTCACCTTATCCCCCGGCTTTACCACGGGAACTGCGGGAGTACCTATATGCATAGAAAGCAGAAGGCACACTTCCTCCGGCGGTGTTATCCTTGCCGGAAATTTGTTTGAAGTGTGCTTTCGGTGAGGGACCTTTACTCCGGGCATTCTTAAAAAAGCCATAGTCAGTATCTCCGTAAAATATATTTGGTAATTATTAACATAATTATTATATATTATA
>JAFOBR010000056.1 GCA_017381715.1 Clostridia bacterium | reverse complement strand
TTCGTGACCGTGCCGAAACCGATGATCTTATTCAGCTGGGCGTAATAGGGCTTATAAAAGCCATACGTGGTTTTTCTTTTGATAGAGAAACCGTTTTGTCTACCTATGCCGTTCCGTTGATTACGGGGGAAATAAAGCGTTTTTTACGGGATGACGGTACCGTTAAAGTGTCCCGCGAACTTAAAAAACGGGGAAGAATTGTACTTAAAGCACGGGAAGACTATATATCGGAAACGGGGTTCGAGCCCACGGTGCAAGTGCTTTCCGAAAAATGCGGTTTTTCCCGCGAGCAAACGCTGGAAGCACTGGATTGTGCTTTGCCAATTCTTTCGTTCTCATCCCCCGTGGGGGACAAAACGGTGGAGGAATACGTGGGAGAGGACTGCATGGCACCGCTGACTGAAAGTATTGCCCTTGCTCAGGCGGTAAACTCCTTGCCCGAAGAGGAGCGCGTTCTGGTGGAATGCCGCTTTTACCGCGGTCTTTCCCAACAGCAAACGGGAAAGATCTTGGGCTGTACTCAAGTAAAAATTTCACGTATGGAAAAAAGAGTAATAGAAAAATTAAGACAGCAGCTGGAATGAAAAGCAAGGTACACCCTTGCTTTTTTTGTCACTATACATATGAAGGGAAACGTTCGTGCTTGCAAATCACAAGTAACGGTATTGTGATTTTGCACAAAATTATAATTGTTTACAAATTTTTCATAGACATTTCGCCCATATTATGGTAGTGTATATATGACAAAACTAAATAAAGAGAGGATAATTACAACCATGAAAACTTTTGCCGAAAAAATCCACAGCTTTCATCCTTGCCATTACCCTTACTTTACCGTTTGTGGTATTTGCCGCAGCGCAGGATGAAAAGTGTTTTTTGAAATTTAATTAAAGGAGGAAAAACGATGAAAAAAACACTTTTTGCAGTTTTGATTATTTTTGCATTTATTTTAATTTTTACCGCGTGCGACACACCGGATCCGCCGGAAGAATCTATAGTTAAAGCTTCGGATATATCCGAAGCCGAGAGTATGCCCGAAAACAGCCTGCCGGAAGAAAGTATACCCGACACAACAAGCGCACCCGAAACAAGTGCACCTGAAACGAGCGAACCCGAAACGAGTGAGCCGGAAGTCAGCGAGCCTGAAATCAGTGAACCCGTAATCGACCTGCCCGATTTAAATGACGAAAAATATCTTTCCGATACAGAAACTTTGCTTGTATACGATTCATACAAAGATATATTCGCTCTTATAGAAGCAAAGGACTACGAAGCGGCGTACGACGAATTAACAAGCAGACCGTACGAGCCGTATGCCCAAGAATTACTTGATGCTTTTGGGGTGTCGTACGAAACGGAGTATTTTATAGCTTATGAAAACCTGCATTGGGGATTCGGCACCCGCCACACATTTGTACGTATTTTTACCCCCGATAACAGAATTCTTGAAACAAAACTCAGAACAGACAATATAAACTATTACAGCGAACGACCTTTTGAAGTTCAGGAAACATTTTCTTACAACGAGAAAGGACAGCTTTTAAGCAGCGGCTTTTACACTTATACTTATGATGAAAACGGCATTATGACCGAAAAAAGCGATTCGAACGGCTATGTTTATAAGTACGATCACAACGCTCACGGCCTTGTGATAAGAGAAGAACGATACAAAAATGGCGAGCTTTTAAACGTATGTGAATACGCTTATAATGAATACGGCAGAGTAGCTTTGTGTATTAACAACAGCAATTCTTACACCTCCTATGAATACAATGAACGGGGCAACCCCACACGCATTACAAGAGTAGACAAGGACGGTACGGAGCACATTACCGAATACGTTTACGACAGCGCGGGACGGCTTATAACGGAAACGAAAACAGAGCCGGGTTATATTACTACAGAAGCGTACGTGTTTACGGATGACGGGAAATTACTTACTTACACCAAAACGTTCACAGACGATAAAGGTAATCCGGTATACGAAACAGGAAACATAGTCGAAAAAGAGGAATACACATATAATGGCAACATAACCGAATTCCGCGTTTACAGCGGTAACGGCTGCTATCTTATAGTATCTCATAGCAATGAAAACGGTCAAACCGTAAAAGCGGAAAGCTGGAACATTGATTCAAACGGAAACAAAATAAGTCCGTACCCTACCGTTAGAGAATACACCTATAACGATAACGGCGATCTTTTTGAGGAAACCGTCTACGTAAACGCGAAAGCGGCGTATTACAGATACGAGCGCAAGCATATATCCTATTATCCCGAACGCAGATAATGCAATCACACAAAAAAGCCGCGATATTCTCGCGGCTTTTACTCTTTATATGCGGTTAGTTTTTAGGTTCGGTTCTTATGGTAATGCTGTTTATAACGGGCTTGTCTGCTTCGGCAACTGCGCCGTTGTATCCTTGGGGCACGGTTTCGCATATTTTGTCCACTACTTCCATACCGCTTATAACGTGGCCGAAAGCGGCGTACTTGCCGTCAAGACTGTCTTCGCTGTCCTCGTGTACGATAAAGAACTGGCTGCTTGCGCTGTTGGGATCGTTGGCACGAGCCATAGAGATTACGCCACTCTTGTGGGAGATGGGATTATCGTGTCCGTTTGCGGAAAACTCGCCTACAACCGTCTTTTCCGCACCGCCGGTACCGTTACCCTGGGGGTCGCCGCCCTGCATCATAAAGCCTTTCATAATACGGTGGAAGGTAAGTCCATCGTAAAATCCGCTTTGGGCAAGGGAAATAAAGTTGCCAACCGTTTTGGGTGCGGCGCTTTGGTCAAGCTTTACGGTTATCATACCGTAGTCTTTAATATCTATATCCGCATAGTAGGTAAGGTTGGGGTCTGCTTCCACGTATTTTATCTCGCCTGTGTTGCAGGAGCTTATTCCCACTATCACACCCACAAGCACCGCAACGCACAATACTGCGGCAATAGAGTACATTATTGTTTTCTTTTTCTTTTCGGCTTGTCTTTGCTTTGCCGCGTAACTGCTTTTCTTTGACATAAATTGTTCCTTTTCTAATTCAGTTCTTTGTAAATTTCGTTTTTGGGTACGCCTCTGTCCTTTGCCACGGCTTTGGTAGCGTCCATTTTGGAAAGTCCCAGATTAACGTAGTGCTCAAAATGCTGTTCTATAGACATATCCGCCCAGAACATATCACTTTCATCCGCTTCGTATCCCGTTACAATAAGCACGAACTCCCCTTTGGGGTTTATCTCGCCGCTTTTAAAGCCATCTTTGATCTGGGATAGGGTAAGGGAAAAATATTTTTCGTTTATCTTGGTAATTTCCTTTGCCAGTACGGCTTGTCTGTCACCTAAAAATTCGATCAGATCGGAAATATCCTTTTCCGTATCGTGAGGGGATATGTGGAATATCATTGTCCGCACATCCTTGCAGACGGAGCGGAGATATTCCTCTCTTTCCTTGTTGGACACCGGCAAGAAACCTTCAAAGGAAAACCTGCGGGAAGGTAATCCGCTGGCAGAAAGAGCGGTTATGGCGGCACAAGCTCCGGGCAGAGCCACAACGTTTATACCTGCCTTGCGGCATTTGCGTACCAGATCCTCACCGGGGTCGGATACTGCGGGAGTGCCCGCATCGGTAACCAAAGCGCAATCTTCACCGTCAAGAATACGGTTTACAATTGCTTTTCCGCTTTTTTCCTTGTTGTGCTCGTGGTAGCTCACAAAATTTGAATGGATGTTCAAAAGCTGTAAAAGCCGTCCGCTTACGCGGGTGTCCTCTGCGGCAACAAAGTGAACCTTTTCCAAGGTTTCCTTTGCACGCAGGGTAATATCACCCATATTTCCTATGGGGGTAGGGACTATATACAGTGTTCCTGCCATATTATTCTCCCTTCGCTTCAAACCAGTTTTTGCCCACGTTCGCATCCACGGACATAGGCACAGAAAGCTCGCAGGCGTTTTCCATGCAGGAAACCAAAATTTCTTTTACCTTTTCTGCACCCTGCTTTGCGGCTTCCACGATCAGTTCATCGTGTACCTGAAGTATAAGAGCGGCATCGCATCCGGATTCCTTCAAGGCTTTTTCCGCCTTTACCATTGCGATTTTTATAATATCCGCCGCCGTGCCCTGAATGGGAGTGTTCATCGCCACACGCTCACCAAAAGCACGTATTGTCGCTTTGGGGGAGCGAAGCTCGGGCACGTATCTTCTTCTGCCGAACAGAGTGGTTACGTATCCTTTTTCTGCAGCTTCACTCTTGCAGGAATCCAGATATTCTCTTATAGCGGGATATCTTTCAAAATACGCTTTAATATATTCATCCGCTTCCTTGCGGGAAACGCCTATATCGTCTGCCAGAGAAAATGCGGAAATACCGTAAACAATACCGAAATTAACCGCTTTTGCCTGTTTTCTCATCGCGGGGGTAACCATTTCCAAAGGCACACCGAACACTTCGGATGCGGTGAGCGTGTGAATATCATCTCCCGATAAAAATGCGTTTATCATCTTTTTATCGCCGGAAACGGCGGCAAGCACACGCAATTCTATCTGGGAATAGTCTGCATCAATAAGAGTTCTGCCTTCGGGGGCAACAAAGAATTTTCGCATCTCTCTTCCCAATGCGGTGCGCACGGGAATATTCTGCAAATTGGGCTCTACAGAGGAAAGCCTGCCCGTTTGGGTAAGTGTCTGTCTGAAGGTGGTGTGTATACGTCCGTCCTCGGGGCTTATCACGTTCAGCATACCGTCGGTATAAGTGCCCTTAAGCTTTGCAAGGGTGCGGTAATGCAGTATATAATCTATAATTTCGTGGCGGTCCTTAAGCTTTTCCAGCACTTCCGCATCGGTGGAATAGCCGTTTTTGTTCTTTTTGTTTCTGGGGGCGGGGAGAGAAAGAACCTCAAAAAGAATATGACCAAGCTGCTTGGGTGAGTTTATATTAAACTCTTCTCCCGCACAAAAATAAATAGAACTTTCAAGCTCTTTTATATTTTCGGATAAATACTGACCGAAATCAATAATACCCTGCTTATCCACTGCAAAGCCTCTTTTTTCCATATTAAAAAGCACTTTTGCAAGGGGAAGCTCGGTATCTTTGTAAAGGGCGGTCTGCTCCTGCTCCTCCAAAACTGCGTACACCTTTTGGAAGATCATAGGCAGTACAGTCAAAGTATCGGATAACGTATCTGCACCCAGATATGCGGTGGCGGCTTTTTGAACCGTCATACCGCTGTCCGCAGGGGAGGCGGTGTAGCACATAAGAGAAATATCATCCGTAAATCCGTCAAACTCCACGCCCAGCTTATCAAGAGCGTGCATAGTGTCCTTTACCGACCAAGCGCAAACGTTCTTTAGCAGGATTATATCCTGCGGGTCAAGTATAATATGCTTTTCCCCGTCGGTAGCGTAAAGTCCGTCCTCTCTCAGTTCAACAAAAACATTTTTGCCCACCTCAAGCTCATCGGCGTTTCCGCGGGTATATACCGCTTCCGGCATAGAGGGCGCTGTTTTTACAAGAGACATTCTTTCTATCAGGGAAGTAAACTCAAGTTCGGTGAACAGGTCTATAAGACTGTCTGCATCCTTACCGGAGTAAACGTAATTTTCAAGGTTTGTATCAATAGGCGCATCAAGACGGATAGTGGCAAGAAAACGGCTTTCGTATGCGCTTTCCTTGCCTTCGATAATCTTTTTGCCCGTAGAACCGCTTATCTCTTCGGCATGCTCGTATATGCCGTCAAGAGTTCCGTATTCCGTCAATAACTTTACAGCACCCTTTTCGCCGATACCGGGCACACCCTTAATGTTATCGGAGCTGTCCCCCATAAGCGCTTTAAGATCAATAAGCTTTTCGGGAGGAATTCCGTATTTAGCGGTAACCGCATCCGTATCCATTATCTGGGTTTCGTTGGTGGAGGCAAGGTAAACCACGGTACCGTCGCCTACAAGCTGCAGACTGTCACGGTCGCCGGTTACGATAACACATTCCACCCCGTTTTCCTTTGCACAGCGGGATAAGGTGCCCAATACGTCGTCTGCCTCGTAATTTTCGCAGGTGGTTATTTTAAGTCCCAAGCCTGCGGCGGCACGGTAAGCATAGGGCATCTGCTGTGCAAGATCTTCGGGCATACCCTTGCGGGTAGCCTTATAACTGTCCACAGCCTTGTGCCTGAAAGTCTTACCCGGCAGATCGAAAGCTATGGCGGCGTAATCCGGTTGGACCGCCGCCATATTTTTCTCTATAATATTTATAAATCCGAGTACCGCGTTGGTGGGAATACCGCTTTTTGTGGTAAGGGGGCGTATTCCGTAATATGCGCGGTTGAGTATGCTGTTTCCGTCAAAGACGATAAACTTCATATTTTACTCCTTGCTTTTTTGTTTTAGAGAAGTATTACCTTGCGTATACCTGTAATTTCAGATATCTTGTTGCAAATGGTTTCGTCGATATCATCGTTAGTTTCAAACAGAGCAACACCGTTTGCGCCCTTGGAGGAGGACATCATATGCTCAATGTTAATATGAACAGCGGAGAATACCGAGGATGCCTGAGCGATCATGTTGGGAATGTTTTCGTGAAGCACAACTATTCTGTGCTTTGCCCCTCTGGGCATAGAGATCGCGGGGTAGTTCACGCTGTTTTTAATATTACCGTCAATGAGGTAATCTATAAGCTGGTTTGCCGCCATAATTGCGCAGTTTTCTTCGCTTTCGGGAGTAGATGCGCCAAGGTGGGGGATACAAATTACGTTCTTTTTGCCGATCAGCTTTTCATCGGGGAAATCGGTTACATAGCAGGAAACCTTACCGCTTTCAATCGCCGCCAGAATATCATCTGCAACAACTATGTTTCCGCGGGAAAGGTTGATAATACGTACGCCGTCCTTCATTTTTGCAATGGATTCGGCATTTATCATACCGATAGTGTCCTTAACGGAGGGAACGTGAACAGTGATATAATCGCACTGGGGATACAGCTCGTCGTAGGTGTCTGCCTTGACAACCTTGCGGGAAAGATGCCAAGCGGCATTTACTGTCATAAACGGGTCGCAGCCCACAACCTTCATACCAAGAGCTTCTGCGGCGTTTGCAACGGGACCGCCGATAGCGCCCAGACCGATAACGCCCAGAGTCTTGCCCATTATTTCGGGTCCTGCAAAAGCGCTCTTGCCCTTTTCAACCTGCTTGGCAACATCGTCCCCGGTAAGGGTGGAAGCCCAGGCGATACCCTCTGTTATCTTTCTGGAGGCAAGCATCAAAGCGGTAATCGCAAGCTCCTTAACGCCGTTTGCGTTGGCACCGGGGGTGTTGAACACAACGATACCCTGCTCCGCACAGCGGTCAAGAGGAATATTGTTTACGCCTGCGCCTGCACGGGCAATAGCTTTTAATTCTGCGGGAAATTCCGCTTCCAGAAGGGAAGCACTGCGTACCATATACGCATCCGGCTTTTCAATATCTTCGCCGTAAACAAATCTTTCGTCAAATACGTTAAGACCTGCTTTATCTATTTTGTTTATAAGCTTAATATTCATTTTTTGCTCCTCTCGAACTCTGCCATGAATTCTACAAGTTTATCAACGCCCTCTGCAGGCATTGCGTTGTATATTGATGCACGCATACCGCCTACGGAACGGTGACCCTTAAGGTTTTCAAATCCTGCCTTCTTTGCGGCGGAAACAAACTCTTTATCAAGCTCTGCATCGCCGGTAACAAAGCAAGCGTTCATAAGAGAACGGAACTCCTTGTCTGCTGTTGCCTTGAACATTTCGGAAGAATCAAGATAATCGTACAGCACCTTTGCCTTTGCCACGTTGCGCTGTTCCATTACGGAAAGACCGCCCATATTAAGAAGCCACTTGAATACCAAGCCTGCAACGTAAATGGAATAGCAGGGGGGAGTGTTATACATAGAGCCGTTATCTGCTTGAATTTTGTAATCCAGCATAACGGGTGTGCCCTCTCTTGCGTTGCCGATAAGGTCTTCTCTTATAATAACCACGGTAAGACCGGAGGGACCCATATTCTTTTGCGCGCCTGCATAAAGCATACCGAACTTGGTAACGTCTATGGGACGGGAGAGTATGCAGGAAGAAACGTCGGCAACAAGGGGAATATCACCGGTTTCGGGGATATAATTATAAGTGGTACCGTAAATAGTGTTGTTAAGGCAGATATGAACGTAATCCGCATCGGGAGAGAAGGAATCAACGTAAGGCACGTATGCAAAGTTTCTGTCCTTGGAGGAAGCCAGAATATTTACCTCGCCGTACTTTGCGGCTTCGTCCGCCGCCTTTTTGGAAAACATACCGGATACGATATAATCAGCCTTTTTATTCTTGTTCATAAGATTAAGAGGCACTGCGGAAAACTGTGTGGTAGCACCGCCCTGCAAAAATAGTACGCGGTAGTTTTCGGGAATTTCCATAAGAGTGCGGAGGTCTGCTTCTGCTTGTTTAATGATATTATCGTAAACAGGTGAACGGTGACTCATCTCCATTACGGAACACCCGCTGCCCTGGTAATCCAGCATTTCGGAAGCGGCTTGTGATAATACTTCTACGGGAAGCATAGAAGGTCCTGCGGAGAAATTGTAAATTCTTTTCATAGCGTTTTTCACCCTTTTTGTATTAATAAAATTTCAGTTAAACTGAATAATAATTTAATTCATTATATTACATTTTGGCTATTAAGTCAAGGCTTTATTGCGATTATAAATAATTAAATATATTTATATTGTATTGACGGAATTGATACATTGTTGTATACTGATTACATAAAAGGAAGTGATATAAATGAAGAAAACCGCTTTTATACTTATATGTATACTTACCTTGATTTTCATTTTCGCGGCGGGATGCACGCCGGAAAGCGGGGAAAGTGAAAATCTAAGCTCTGCAGCAAGCGTCGGCGCCGATGTGTCAGAGCTTTCGGAAGACGAAGTCTTCATTGAGTTATCATACACTATTATTGATTTCGATTCTTTTGAAGAGCTGGCTCAGCTTTTGCTTATTTCAAATGAAGAGGATTATAACGAGTTTTTTGAAAAAAACAACCTTATACCGCCTCAAAGAAAAGATGTTGCGGATATGTTTTTAGCTTTTGATAAAATATCCATTCCCGTTCTTGAAAGCGAGAAATACGAGCTGGCTGCTATTTCCTGCCATATCTACAATGACGGAAGCTATTCTATCGAGCTGGTATACAACGGTGCGTTGGACAGACTCAGAGTAGGCGCATACACTTATGACGGTACCGTAAAAACGGATGAAACCATTACAGACGTTATAACTGATACTTTGACTTTGGGCGAGCATTCTATGCAGATGCATACAATGGCAAAAGAGAATAATTATTGCACCTTGAAAGGGCGTATCGTGTCAGACGATTACGTGGTATACGCTCATTATAAAGGCGATACGGTGTTGCCGGAAAGCTTGAAGCAGGGATTAACCCTTACCACTTTGGAAGAGCTTATAAAACCCTATGTTAAATAAAAGTAAGAGGCAAGGAATTTTCCTTGCCTCTTTTAATATGTTTTACTTTTCCCAAATTTTAAGGGATTTTATCTTGGATACCATAGTATCTGCCAGCTTTTCGTTTATCTTCATACCGGGATGTCCCGCAGCGGCGTAATCCTTTTTGGGGTTAGCAACGGAAATGGGTACGAAATGCAGCTTTTCGTCGGTTTCGCCCATACGCTTGAACAGCTTTTTAAGAAGGCTTGCGTAAGGATCGCCCATAAGACCGTAGCACCAGATGATATGTGCGTGAGTGTATTTGGAACGGATATCGTTTATAAGTGCTGTTGCGCCGCGCTCAAATTCCTCTGCGCTCACACCGCCCCAACCGTCGTTGGTGCCGCCGTTTATCATAACCACCTGGGGAGTCCACTTGCTGTGATCCCAAACCTCGCCGTTTCTGGAGGTCATATTAAACATCTGGTCAAAGGTAAGGTCCAAAGCGCCTTCGCAGTTGCGTACGATACCCTTGCCGGAAGCGCACTGGCAATGCAGGTCTGCGCCCAGCTCTTCAGCTACAAGGAACGCCCAAGCGGCGGTGGAATCCTCATCGCAGGTGCGGAACACGGTGGTGTCCTGATCACCTCTTACACCGTAACCGCAGGTAATGGAATCGCCCAGAACCTCTATACGGCGCACGCTTTCAAGGGGAGGCGGCAAAATTTCGCCGTAGACTTCAAGTCCCTTTATATACAGCTTATCTTGGCCCTCGGTAATACGGAGAACGCGGACAGTGTGTTCTTCGTTTTTAAGGTCGTCTACAATAACGTGTTCTTTTCCGTCGCTCACGCAGTATCTTGCGGTTTCGCCGCTCCAGCCGAAGAGCTTCTTTTCACGGTCGATATCAACTCTTATGTATACGGGTTGGTCTGCTTTGTGCTCGCCGAAGATAATGTGAAATCCCGTTCCCTTGAACTTAAAGGAAAATCCGCTGCTGGACCAATCCAGAAGCAGTGCGTCTGCCGTAAGGATATGTCTGCCGTGGTACAAGAAATTATCACGCTCGGTAAGATAAACTGTTTTCATTTTTACACTTCCCAAATTTACATTTTTTATTTTATATTTTTAATTATCTTAAACATTTCGCACACGGGTATAGGTGCGAAGGAAAGAATTGCCACCGTAAGCCATTGATATGTATCCAAAGGAACCACACCGAACAGTCCTGCCGCTTTGGGAATGACCATTATTGCAGCCTGCATAGCCATACACAGCAGTATGCTTAAAAGCAGAGGAATGTTTTTGGGTATTTTTCTTTTTAAAAAAGGCTTTTCGGAGCGCATATTAAAGGTGTGGAAAAGCTGGGAAAAGGAAAGCACACCAAAGCACATAGTGCTTGCGGTATTCGTATTGCCCGTTTTTAATCCCAGCAAAAAGGCGGTAAGGGACATACAGCCCACCAGAACACCTTCTGCAATTATTTTTATTCCCAAGCCTTCTGCAAAAAGACTTTGGTTTTTGGGCATAGGCTTTCGTTCCATAACGCTGTCGTGGGTCTTTTCCATACCCAGCGCCACAGCGGGGAGAGAATCGGTAACAAGATTCACCCACAAAAGCTGTATGGCGGAAAGAGGGGAGGGCAGAGACATTACAAGCGCCGCAAACACGGTTATTATCTCTCCTATATTGCAGGAGAGCAAAAAACGCACCGCTCTGCGTATATTGTCGTAAATGCTCCGACCGTATCTTACTGCTTCTATAATAGTCGAAAAATTGTCATCTGTCAAGATAATATCTGCGGCTTCTTTTGCAACGTCGGTACCGCCTTTTCCCATAGCACATCCAATGTCTGCTTTTTTCAGTGCGGGAGCATCGTTTACACCGTCTCCCGTCATGGCAACCACACGGTTTCCGTATTTATACGCTTCCACAATCTTTACCTTGAATTCGGGAGTGGTGCGGGCAAACACGGCGCAGTTTCGTATAGCCTTTGCCAGAGAGGGAGTATCAAGACCCTGCAGTTCCGATTGGGTAAGCACCCCGTCTCCTTCTCTGAGTATGCCGATATTTTTTGCTATCGCCGCCGCCGTGTCGGGGTGGTCGCCGGTTATCATCACAGGCTTTATTCCCGCTTTTCTGCACAGCTTTACCGCTTCTTTCACTTCGGGGCGGGGCGGATCCTCCAATCCGCATACACCGCAGGGAGAAAACACGCATTTTTCAATATCTTCGGGTACGGAACGGGATATACAGTACCCAAAGGCAATGACCCGCTTTCCTTCCGAAGCAAGAATTTCCGCTTTAAGCATCAAAGGGTCTTTTTTGTTCAAAACCTTTTCCGGTGCCCCTTTTTTTATAATAAGATACCCTTCTTTTGATTTATGCAGTGTGATCATATATTTTTTTGCCGAATCAAAGGGGATCTCCTTTATGCGGGTATATCCATCGGTTTTTCCGCCCATTTCTTTTCCCCATTCAAAAAGGGCGTTTTCCGTGGGGGATTCTCTGTCGTTGCAAAGCAGGGCAAACAGCGGGGTCTTTTCTTTATCTCCGTAAAATGCGGTAACCGCCATTTTGTTTTGGGTAAGCGTTCCCGTTTTGTCCGAGCAAATTACAGCGGCGGCGCCCAAGGTTTCAACCGCAGGAAGTTTTTTTACCACCGCTTTTTTATCCGCCATCTGCTTTACGCCTATAGAGAGGATTATTGTAACTATGGCAGGCAGACCTTCGGGGATAGCCGCCACCGCAAGGGAAACGGAGGTTAAAAACATATCCTTTATGGGAAGCCCACGTATAAGTGATATCACGAATATTACTCCGCAAATAAAAAGCGCCCAGTTTCCAAGCACCTTGCCCGTTTTACCCAAACGAACCTGCAAAGGAGTTTTTTCGCCTTCGCTGTCATTCAGCATTCCCGCAATACTGCCCATATAGCTGCTCATTCCTGTGGCGGTAACAATTGCCTTTCCTTTTCCTCCGCAAACGGTGGTGCCGGAATACACCATATTTTTTATTTCGTGAAAGCCTGCGTTTTCGGGGGATGGGCTGTGGGATTTTTCAACGGGCATACTTTCTCCCGTTAAAGCGGATTCGTCTGCGGTAAGCGCAATAGATTCTATCAAATACCCATCCGCAGGGATAAATCCCCCTTTTTTGAGTATAAGTATATCGCCTTTTACAATATCTTCGGAAAGGACCTCTTTTTCCTTTCCGTCCCGTATCACTGTGGCGTGAGGGGAGGTCATTTTGCTCAACGCTTCCAATGCTTTTTCCGCTTTGCTTTCCTGAATCACACCCAAAGCCCCGTTTATTACCACGATAGCGAGAATAATAACCGTATCCGCCTTGCTTTCTCCTCCGATCACCGCCGCAATAAAGCTTATTACCGCGGCAATAAGCAAAATAAGCGTCATTCTGTCGCACAGAGACAGTAAAAGCTTTTTAAAAAAAGATGGCTTCTTCTTGGCGGAAAGTATGTTTTTTCCATCGTTTTTCAAACGCTTTTCCGCTTCTTCGGAGGTAAGACCCTGTTTAATTGACACACCGTAAGCTTTTTCGGCTTGGGATTTTGTAAACGTATGAGGCTTCAATACAGTATTTCCTTTCTTCTTATAATCAAAGCGTACAGATTGGGGAACAGCATAAGTGCGTTAAATATATCTGCAATATTCCATATACCTCCGGCATTATATATACATCCGAAAAAGGCAGATATTATGGCTAAAATTCGGTAAATAAACACGAAAGATCTTTTTTTGCTCAAAAAGACGATCAGACTTTCGCTGTAAAAACACCAGCTTATTACTGCGGCGTATGCAAATATACCTAAAGCGGCGGCAAGCAGTATAGGTCCCGTGCTTCCGAAGTATACAAAAAACATTTCTTCCGTGGATTCGCTGTGGGTGGTAAGCAACGCCAGAGCGGTAAGCGTGCTTACGGCAAAGGTATCGGCAAACACTTCTATTATCCCAAACCGTGCCGAAACCAAAGGCGGAGTGCCGGCGGCAGAATGGGCAATAGGGGAGGACCCCATACCGGCTTCGTGGGAAAACACCCCTTTGGAAACTCCCGTACGCAAAGCAAGGGATATTGCTGTGCCCGTAATTCCCGCACCCGCCTGGGAAATCCCGAAAGCGGATTTAAAAATATCTTTAAAAGCGTGGGGGATTTCTTTAAAATTATAAAGTGTAATTCCCAAAGCGGCGGCTAAAAACAAAACTGCCGCTACGGGCACCAAAACACCGTTTAGCCTCGCAATTATTTTTTGACCGCCCAATACGGCAGGTATTAGCAAAAGGGAGAAAATAATTCCCACCGTAATTTTATCCGCCCCCGTTTCTGCGGCGGCAAGAGAAAAAGCGTTTGCCTGCGCCATGTTTCCGCTTCCGAATGAGGCAAGTATACCTGAAAAAGCAAAAAACACGGCGGTCTTCTTTTTTCCCATACTGCTTAGCAGGGTGGCGGCGCTTCCCCGCACTCCCCGGCTTCTGCTTTCTTTTACCGTAAGGTAGTTTTCGGCATATTTAAGCATCATACAGAAAAAAGAGCTTACCCACATCCAAAACAGCGCTCCCGCACCGCCTTGGGTTATAGCGTACGCCACTCCCGTAATGCTTCCCACACCCACCGTACCTCCAAGGGCGGTCATAAGTCCCCGCAGGGAGGATATTTCCGAAGAGGATTCGGCGTTTTTTACGCTTTTAATAATTTCCCCCAAACGTCTTATAGGGTAAAATCTGCTTTTAAAGGTAAAATATATTCCCGTCCCCGTAAGAAGCGCCATGGTGGGAAATGACCAAAGCACATTTTTTAGCAGGTCTAACAAAAAACACACCTTCTTTTTTTAAAAAAATGATTGCATATAGGTTAAAAGGGTGATAAAATATAATAGATATGTATCTTTACGGAGGTAAAAGATTTTGAGTATTGCAATAATAACCGGCGCATCCTCGGGCTTGGGAAAAGAGTACGTTCTTGCGGCGGCTCGTAAGCATACGGGTATAAAGGAATTCTGGCTTATCGCCCGAAGAACAGACCTTTTGGAAGAGCTTAAGGAAAAGCTTCCCGCAGATCTTTGTGTAAAGATACTGCCTATGGACCTTAACGACAGAGCAAGCCTTACACAGCTGAGCGCTCTTCTCGAAGAGGAAAAACCTCAGGTTAGCCTGCTTATAAACAACGCAGGCTTCGGCAAGCTGGGATACGTATGGGAGATAGACCCCAACGTTCAGCGGGATATGGTAGACCTTAACTGCGGTGCGCTTACGGCAATAACCTCTGCGGTTATTCCCTATATGCCTGCAGGCGGCGGAATATTGAACGTGTGCTCAATCGCTTCCTTTGTGCCCAATGTCAGAATGACGGTATATTCCTCCACCAAGGCGTACGTTATGTCTTTTTCACGGGCGCTGCGTGAGGAATTAAAGCAAAAGCGTATAAACGTACTTGCCGTATGCCCCGGTCCTATGAGCACGGAATTCTTAACCAGAGCGCATATCAGCAAGGGCGCATCCAAAACCTTTGATACTTTGCCGTATTGCGACCCCAAGGAGATTGCCGGTAAGAGCTTAAAAGCTTTGGAAAAGGGGAAAGCGGTGTATACCAACAGATTTTTATACAAGCTTTACCGCGTGCTTGGCAAGCTCATGCCCAAAGCACTTATGATGAAATTTGCAAAATGCTGAAAGGAAAATATTTATTATGAAAGATATAGCAAAACAGGTAAGAGAATTTATGGAACGAGAGGATATAAAAGCTCAGTTCGAAGCGGATCTGGCTTCTATAATCTCCATTCCCTCCGTTTCCGAAAAGGGAGATGGCAAATACGTTTTTGGCGAAAACTGTGCTCGTGTTCTTGATACTACTCTTGCCATTGGCGAAAAATACGGCTTTGTGCCCGAAAACCACGATTACTACTGCGGTTCCCTTATTTACGGCGAAGGGGAAAAAGAGATAGGTATCGTTTCCCATCTTGACGTTGTCCCCTGCGGCGGCGGTTGGAGTGTAGAACCCTACGCCCTCACCGTAAAGGACGGACTTTATATAGGCAGAGGCACCGAGGATGATAAGGGCCCCATGCTTATTTCTATGTATGCTATCCGTTTTCTTATGGAAAAGGGATATTCCCTTCCTTTTGCGGTACGTATGATACTGGGCTGTGACGAAGAGGTGGGCAGTACCGACCTGCGCCATTTCGCTTCCGTAAGAGAGGTACCGGATTTTTCCTTCACGCCCGATAGCGGATTCCCCGTATGTATCGGCGAAAAGGGTATTTTCTCCTTTGGTATCCTTCTTGGCAAAAAGCCTGCGAATATACTTGAGATAGGCGGCGGTACCGCCAGCAACTCTGTGGCGGATTCCGCATACTGCGTTGTAAAGACAGACGTTACTCCCAATGAAAAAGAGGGGATTACCGTTGAAAATATGGGAGATACCCTTCGTATAACCGCAACCGGCAAGGGTGCCCACGCTTCTCTTCCCGAAAACAGCTTGAGCGCAGTAAAGCTTTTGTGCGAATATCTTGTGGAAAACGGCATTGCAGATACAGAGGGACTGCGTTTCCTCGCAAAGGCTTGCTCCGAATACAAGGGCAAGACCTTCGGCATAGACAAAGAGGACAAGGATTTCGGTTATCTCACCTGCATCTGCGGACTTTTGGGTGAAAAAGAGGGAGAGCTGTGGGCAAACTTCAACGTGCGCTACATTCCTTACGTGCCTTATGAAGAGATTATCGCCACCGTAAAGCAGACAGCGGCATCCTATGGATTTACCGCCTACAGCGGCGGCTGCTCCGAAGGATATATAATGTCATCCGATGACCCTCGTATTCAGGCGCTTACCGATTCCTGCCGCGATATTATAGAGGAAGATTGCGCACCTTACACTATGGGCGACGGCACTTATGCCAGATATATGAAAAATACCGTTGCTTTCGGCGCCACTATTTCCGCATACCGCGGACTGTTGGGCGAGGGCAAGGGCGGCGCCCACGAAAGAGATGAATATATCTCCCGCGAAGAAGTTATCCGCGCGGCGCAGATATTCGTTTTGTCCCTTTTAAGACTTAAAAAGGTTTATTCGGGTAATTAAATTTTATTTCCTGCCTTTTTGCAATATTTTTGTTTATTACAACGTGTGCTTTCAAACAGTACACGTTGTTTTTTATGCTTTCTTCCTGGTCTATGCTTACTATTTCTCCTTCTGCTTCTTTTTCCCACCACAAAGCAAGAGTTTTTTCGGCTTTTGTTTTTGCTTCTTGTTCGGTAATTTGGTACTCTATCGTTACGTATTCCTTGTATACCGCTTTTGAAACCTTTATCGGAAGCTTTAAACCGAATATTTCAAGGTTTTCTTCCACAGCGGTTATATCGCATAATTCAAAGGGGGATTCTTGGGTGCGGTACAGCTTTACGGGGAAACCGATAACATATATTTCTCTTTTTGTTTTTTCTTTTCCCGTATATTCTTTTCCGCTGTGATTCAAAGGGATTTCGAATTCGATATCCTTATAAACGTCGGCATACACGTAGCCCTTTGCATTTACTATCTTAAAAGCGCCGTAGCGGTTTTCCACAATTCCGTTTACAAGTAATTGTCCTTCGGTCACCACGTCACCTATTTTTATTTCGGGGTGCCCCTCCGCCGCAATTACGTTTGTTATGATTCCGTCTTCCGATGCAACCAGATTGCAGTACCCGTCTTCCTCAAATTCGCTTTCCGGCTTTTTAACTCTTTCTATAACGTCTACTGTCGCCACCGTGCCCTTTACGTTTATGGCAAGGGAGGAAAGGGGCGAATATTCCAAAAGTATGTATTCGGCGGTAAGGTCTGCATCCAGATCGGGTATAAACGTGCCTACTCTTATTCCGTGCAAAGCAAGTATT
>JAFOBR010000055.1 GCA_017381715.1 Clostridia bacterium | reverse complement strand
TTTTACCATAGAAATTCAGGGTAAAGCCTGCCACGGAAGCGCCCCCTGGAACGGAGTGGACAGTCTGCTTATCGCCGCACAGACCTTGAACGCTTTGCAGGTGCTTCAATCCCGCGAGGTGGATATAAGAAAAGAAACGGTGCTTACCATAGGATATATGCAGGGAGGACAAAACGGAAACACCCTTGCGGACAAGGCGGTTTTAAAGGGCACGGCGCGGTCTTTTGATGAAAAAACCAGAGAATATCTAAAAAGCCGTATAACCGAAATTGCCTGCGCCGCGGCGGAAACCTACAAAGGAAGCGGAAAGGTGATATTCACCTCGGGCGCACCGGTGTGTGTAAACGAAAAGGAGCTTTCCGGAAAAGCGTTTGACAGTATAAAAACACTTCTGGGTGCAGAAAGAGTGTTTACCACCTCTATGATAAGTCCGGACGGACGTGTGGCACGTGGCGGCGGAAGCGAGGATTTTGCATACGTGAGCCAAAAAATTCCCACGGTGATGATAAGTATAACCGCGGGAGAAAAAGAAAAAGGGTATATCTACCCCCAGCACCACCCCAAAGCCGAGTTCGACGAAGACGTGCTCCCTATCGGCGCCGCAGTGTATGCACAAATGGGAACTATGAACTATGAACTATAAACGATGAACTATGAACTATGGTAGTTTTTTGCAAAGCAAAAAACCGTAATAATTGTTTTTGATATATAACGTCTGTAGTAGCGAAAAAGCAAGTTTTTGAAGTGAGCGATGGTAAAACGCTGTGGAAAACGTTCTTTACGAGCGTGCTGTAGTAATCTACAGCTAGCGAAGTAAAGACGTTTAAAAAACGCAAAATAAAAAGGAATTTGTTTTTACAAATTCCTACATAATAAAAAACAACAATGCGAGAGATTAACTAAACCTCTCGCATTTATTATTACGTATCGAACCTATTTGCGTTTCGATCTGCGCTGTTTAGCAAGTCGCCACGGCTTTATCCGCCGAGGTATGCACGTATAACCGCATCATCATTCAACAGCTCTTCTCCCGTGCCTTCACGGACGATAAGTCCCGTTTCAAGCACGTATGCGCGGTTTGCCACGGAAAGAGCTTTTTTTGCATTCTGCTCAACCAAAAGCACGGTAGTGCCTGCACGGTTGATTTCGGTTATCATATCGAAAATCGTGTTTACGTACAAGGGTGAAAGTCCCATACTGGGTTCATCCAGCAGGATGAGAGACGGGCGGGACATAAGAGCACGGCTCATTGCCAGCATTTGCTGTTCGCCGCCTGAAAGAGTACCTGCGATCTGCTTGGAACGCTCCTTAAGAATGGGAAAACGGGCATAAATTTCTTTTAAAGTGTTTTCTTTTTCCGCCTTATCGCTTCGGGTGTATGCGCCCATTTTAAGATTTTCCGCCACGGTAAGTTCACAGAAAATTCTGCGTCCTTCGGGAACCTGCGCCATACCCATAGGTACAAGCTTGTGGGCGGGAATGTTGGTTATATCCTTGCCATCGTAAGTAACCTTGCCCTTTGCTTTGGGAATAAGGTTACAGAGAGAATGCATTATAGTGGTTTTTCCTGCGCCGTTTGCGCCGATAAGAGCAACTATTTCGCCCCGGTTAACCTCAAAGGAAACACCGCGTATAGCCTTTATAAGTCCATAGGACACTTCAAGATCTTCAACTGTAAGTAAAGCCATAATATCTCGCTCCCTTCAAGATTATTCGCCCAGATAAGCTTTGATGACATCGGGGTGTCTGAGCACCTCTTCCGTGGTTCCGTGGGCAAGTGTGGTGCCGAAATTAAGCACGGTAAGCTCATCGCACAGACCGGAAACCAAGCTCATATCGTGTTCGATAAGAAGGACTGTCATATCAAATTCATCTCTTATACGGCGTATGGTTTCGGTAAGCTCTGCCGTTTCCTGAGGGTTCATACCTGCGGCAGGCTCATCCAATAAAAGCAGCTTGGGGTTTGTAGCCAGAGCACGAGCCATTTCCAGACGGCGCTGTGAACCGTAAGGCAGGTTGGATGCAACGGTACGGCGTTCTTCGTCCAAGCCGAAAACACGGAGCAGTTCTCTTGCTGCGGAACGCATTTGCTTTTCTGTGGAAAAATGCTTGGGAAGGCGGAATATGCTCTACATTATATTGCACTTGGAGCTGTTGCCCATT
>JAFOBR010000054.1 GCA_017381715.1 Clostridia bacterium | reverse complement strand
ATTATGAAGTGTTTTAATTCTTTCTTCAGTAGCCTTTACTGTTTCAACAGTAGAATCAGGTTTCATATAAACAACAATTTCATTGAAATCTTCGATATTACCTATACTACAAGCTCGGGGTTTTCGCCGTTTTCCTCGTAGGTGCAGACCAAGAGGAAGTCCATATTGGCGGCGATACCGAAGCAACGGTCTCCGCCGAATTCACATTCAAGCTGGTTGCCGAGGTAGGTTGCGTTGTCGTCGAGGAATTTGACCTTTTGTCCGTTGGGGAGCGTATATTCCAGATTAACAAACGCACCGGGTAGCACGTTAAGGCTTTCGACCTTGGGCAGTCCCTCAATATGAAGTAGGGTGTTGAATTCGTGGATAAGCTGATTCTTGAATTCCTCAAACTTTTCCTTGCCGCCGAGGTTGATATACTGCTTCCAAAAATCCATGGTAAAATCGCCGTCGGCGTAGCACCATCCGCAGTAATGCTCATTGAATGAACCGTCTTTCTCGCGGCTGATGTCGGTGTCCGAAAGCTTCATACCGCAACATTCGCAGATAAGCTCACGGGGACAACCGAGCAGCGTGTTGATAGAAACGTCAAACAGCTTTGAAAGTATCTTGAGCGTTTCGGTATTGGGCACCGTTTCGCCGTTTTCCCAACGGGAAACCGCCTGACGTGTAACGAACACCTTTTCCGCAAGCTCGTCCTGAGAAAGACCGTTTTTTGTTCTGAGATCAAGGATAATATCTTTTGTTTCCATAGTGCCACCGCCTTTGTATTTTTGTGATTTCATTATAGCAGGTCACGGTGAAAATAACAAGCAACGCGTTGTTGCCCGTTTTTTATCCGCTACGGAAGGAAAATGCGTTTTTTCGTTGACAAAAACTTTGCTTTTGTGATAAAATTTTAAAAACCGCGAAGCAATGAGAGGATAGGTTATGAACAATATCGGCTTTTGGCGCGAAGACAAAGCAGGACTTCCTTGTTTTGAATATACCGGAGATATTCCGTATTCTGCCGTTTTGGAAAACGGTGAAAGAGTAAAGCTTCCCGATGATCCGTTTTTTCTTTTGGGGAACTACAAATTCAATCTGTTTACCCACGTAAGCGGCGAGTATCAGCTTATCAGCGGCGAGCGGGCTTGGGCAAGACTTAACCAAAGCAAAGAAAAGAACAAGGGAGTAAACCGCGCTGTTTTATCCGTTGGTGAAAAAGAATATCCTTTAACCGGTATGGATTCCCTTTCCGCCAAGGCAAAAACCTGCAAAAGAGTTTTTGGGTGCGGGTTTGCATATTATGAATATTTCACGGACGAAGTGAAGATTATACGCAACATTTCCGTGAAACCGTCTTTGGAAATAAATGACGGTGTTTCCGCCTTTTTGCTTACGGTAGAGGTTGAAAACCTTAAAAATGAAACATTGAACTGTACTTACACCGAGTCTATAGGCGCGAATTACGAAATGACACAGTATCAGACTTGGCAAAAGGAATGGCTGCCGTTAAAATACGAAAGCCGCTATGAAGAAGATATAAATGATAATTCGGCGTGCATTGTCAATTCCGCTTCCGTATGGGATCCGCTTCTGGCGCCCGACCGCGAAACGATGTCAAAGTACGATGCCTTTCCCCCGCTCCTTTTCATAAAGGCAATAAATGACAAAGCGGAGTTTTTCGGAACGGAAAAAAGCCTTTCCGTAAAGGCGGGCTTTGAAATTCTGCCCAACGAAAAGAAAGAATTGAAATTTGTAATAGGTTATTCTTTTGAAAGAGATTTTTCCGCGGTTTACGGTAAAATAAACCTGGAAAAAGCAACGGCATTGCCCGTTTCCGCCTTTGCGGATGATTGGAAACGGATCATACCCGATTTTGAAAATGAACCCGACAAAGATTTAAAGCGCGAGCTTCGGTGGCACGCCCATACCCTTGAGGCAATGGCGACTTACAGCGAGTATTACGGCGAAACAAAAATTCCGCAAGGAACCGTTTACGATTATTATTGGGGAATGCACGCATCTGCAAGGGATAATTTCCAGCACGGGCTTCCCGCTGTTTACTATAATCCCCGTCTTGCCAAAAGCATACTCAGATATATGCTAAAGCGGACAACGGATTTCGGCGAAATACTTTTTATAGAAACGGGCTACGGATACTGCGAAAACAACCGTTATTTCCCAAGTGACAGCCAGCTGTATTTCTTTTTGCTTTTGTCGGAATATCTGCGCGTAACAAACGATCACGCCTTTCTGGACGAAGAGATCACTCCTTATCCCGCAAAAGAAAAGGAAAGCAAAAAGGTTATTGAAATTGTAAAAAAATGCTTTTTGTTTCTTCGCGATACGGTGGGAACGGGTTCTCACGGGCTGGTACGGCTTCTTAATTCGGACTGGAACGATGCGGTCTATTTTATTGAAAAAGTGCCGTATAACTGTATATTGACTTCGGGAGAATCTCATATGAATTCCGCTATGGCTGTATGCGTAACGGGAGCTTTGATCGAACAGCTTGAAAATGCAAAGAAAAAAGCTTTTTGCAAAGCCGAGATCCAAGCTTTGCAGGAAAGTATGGAGATATACAGAAACCGTATAAAGCAGGCGTTTTTTGCCGATATGGGCAAGCGTACTTTCCCGAAAAGAATGTATTTTAACGGCAGATCATACGGCGATGATAATATGTTTCTGGAGCCCATGGGATTTACTCTGCAAATTGATGAATTGGAAACCGCAAGTAAAAAATCGCTTTACGCAGAAATGAAAAGCCGTCTTTATAACGGTGAAAAGCTTGGAGCAAGAGAACAGCAAGATCCCGAATTTGACGGAGAAGGCTTCGAAAAAGGCTCAAGAGAAAACGGCGGCTTCTGGTGGGCGCTGAATGGTCCCGTTATAATCGGTGTTTCAACCTTCGACGTTGAGGAGGCAAAGCGCCTTTTAAAAAGGATGACTCTTAAAAATCTTGCCCGTAGTTTTCCAAACTATTGGTCGTCTTATTGGTCGTCTGCCGATAATCTGGAATCTTCGCTTATTTCGGGAGAGGGGCTTTGCGACCAGACTATAGATTATTCTTCGATCCCCGTTTATTGCGCTCATCCCCACGCGTGGATACTTTATTGCTATTTTAAATTGAACGAAGGTTGAAAATACTTTCGCCGTGGTGAAAAGTTCTTTGATTTCATTGACATTTTGCCCGAAAAATGATAATATCAAATTACCAAAATTAAATTATATAAAGTGAGAACAAAATTATGAAGATCGGTGTTATCGTTCCCCTTAACAGCTACAAAGAAGAATTTAAAAAGCTTCGTGAATTAGGTATCGGTGTTTGTCAGTTCAACACCTGGAACAACTCTGCAGAACTTACGGAAGAGCTTGCTCTTGACGTTAAGGCTGAGGCAGAAAAGCAAGGTATTGAGATATCCGCAGTATGGCGCGGATGGTCCGGCCCCGCAGCCTGGAATTTCACCGAAGGTCCCATTACCCTCGGTCTTGTTCCCGAAGCTTACAGAGCAGACCGTATTTACGATCTAAAGGTAGGCTCTGATTTTGCAAAGGCGCTGGGCGTTAAAAGAATTATTACCCACATGGGATTTTTGCCCGAAAACTTTACAGACAGCCTTTTCCCCGATGTAGTTTCCGCCATAAAGGAAGTTGCAGAATACTGTCTTGCAAACGGTCAGGAGCTTCTTTTTGAAACCGGACAAGAAACTCCCATAACTCTTCTTCGTACCATCGAAGCCGTTGGCACGGGAAATCTGGGAATAAATCTTGACCCCGCAAACCTTATAATGTACGGTAAAGCAAACCCCGTGGACGCGCTGGACGTGTTCGGTAAATACGTTATGGAGCTTCACGGCAAGGACGGCGTTTACCCCACCAACGGAAGCGAGCTTGGCGCAGAAAAGAAGATCGGTGACGGCAAGGTAGACTTCAAGGCGCTCCTCACCACTCTTAATTCTATCGGATTTAACGGAAACATTATTATCGAACGTGAAATTTCCGGTGAAGAGCAGATAAGAGATATTCTTTTCGCAAAAGAGTATTTCGAAAACATACTCGAAGCAATATAAGTCACCAAGATAAAATGAAATTTCAAAACCGCAAGGAATTGCCTTGCGGTTTTTGTTGTCGGGGTAATTATGCAAATGAGAATTGTAAAATAATATCTTTTTATCTTTTTTCCTCAAGGGACCACCCGTGGTCGCCGTGGTAGATCATCTGCTTTGTCATACCGCCGTCTATACAGATGTTCTCACCCGTGATAAACCCTGCCATGTCCGAGCATAAATACAGCACCATATTGGCAATATCGGGAGGATTTCCCACTCTGCCTGCAGGCTGTTGAACGGCATCTGCCCCCTCGTAAACGGTGTAATTATTGTCGATCCAACCGGGCGAGACAGAGTTAACCCGCACCTTTCCCGCAAGACTCACGGCAAGCGCATGCGTCAACGCGGAAATACCGCCTTTGGCAGCAGTATAGCTTTCGGTTTCGGGCTGGCTCATTCTATCGCGGGAGGAGGAGATGTTAACAATGCTCGCACCTTTTGCAAAGTACGGGACAAAAAGCTTGGAAAGATAGAAGGGTGCGGTAACGCCGACTCGCTGGGCATATTCAAAGTCCTCGTAGCTGCAGTTCGTGATACCGCATGACTTTGGCGCAGCATTATTGATAAGATAGTCTACGTGACCGTAATCGGCAATCACCTTTTCGGCAAAGCGTTCCAGCGTGGCTTTATCGGCAAGATCACCCACAAAATAATCGTTTGGGATCAGGTCGATGACACAAACGGTCGCACCTGCTTTGCGGAATTCTTCGCAGACACACTTCCCGATGCCCTGCGCACCGCCCGTTACAACTGCAACTTTGTTTTTAAAATCAAACATATCATTTACCTCTGCAATATATCTCGATGGCTTCTGCCGCAAACGCCGCAGTTCCGTCGCCATATTTATCGATATTCTTGTAGTTATTTTAATCGACTGTTTATTTCTTCATATTGCTATCCAAGTAGCGTTTTTATAATCATATCCGCACATTCTGTTGAACTGTGCAGACTTGTAACCTCTTATCCGCAGATTTTATTGTATTATACCACATTGAATCAAACACATCAATCCCTTGGCAAACACTTTTATAAAGGCCTTTAAGCGGAATTTACTTAGTATCTACTTTACAAACCACCGATTGATGGTTATAATGATTTAACACTATTAAAAAACAGATGTAACAAAGGAATTATTATGACAAAACCAAAGAATTACAAAAAGACGCTGGCGGCTTGTTATCTAGGCTTTGTTACGCAAGCTATATCTGCAAATTTTGCACCGCTTTTGTTTTTAACATTCAAAAGCACATACGGAATCACACTTGAAAAGATTGCATTGATTCCGCTGGTATTTTACTTAACACAACTGCTTGTTGACCTTGCGGCTACCAAATTTGCCGACAAAATAGGATATCGCACCTGCGTTGTCGCATCTCAGGTGTTGTCGTCTGCAGGTCTCATTCTGATGGCGATCTTGCCGGAGGCACTTCCCCTACCGTTTATAGGTATTTTAATTTCGGTAGTGCTGTATGCTATCGGCAGCGGACTTATTGAGGTTTTGGTAAGCCCTATCGTTGAAGCCTGCCCCTTTGAAAACAAAGACGGAATGATGAGCTTACTGCATTCCTTCTATTGTTGGGGTGCGATGGGTGTCATTTTGGGTTCCACTCTCTTTTTTGCGGTGTTCGGTATAGAGAACTGGAAGATACTTACTTTTATTTGGGCATTGGTTCCTTTATACAACACCTTTAACTTTATTAACTGCCCTATAGAACGGTTGGTGGAGGACGGCCATAGCATGAGTATCGGCAAACTGCTGAAAACGCCAATCTTCTGGTTAATGATAGTTCTTATGGTGTGTTCGGGTGCATCCGAAGCTACCATGGCACAATGGGCATCGGCTTTTACCGAATCTGCTATCGGCGTTTCCAAAGCGATCGGCGACTTGGCAGGTCCGTGTTTGTTCGCTATGTTTATGGGCGTATCCCGCATGCTGTACGGTAAATTCAGCGAAAAGCTTGATCTGACCAAGGTAATGCTCATCTGCGGTGCAATGTGCGCAGGGTGCTATTTATTGGCTTCGCTGTCCACTTTGCCCATTTTCGGGCTCGCAGGCTGTGCGCTTTGCGGTTTGGCTGTCGGTATTATGTGGCCGGGGTCTATCAGCATATCCTCGCAGAAATGCCCAAGAGGCGGCACGGCAATGTTCGCATTCTTGGCATTGGCCGGCGATACCGGTGCTATGGTAAGCCCCGCTATGGTGGGAAGTCTTTCCGAAATGGCAGGCGGAAATCTTAAAACAGGATTGCTTGCGGCTACGGTTTTTCCGTGCATACTCGTTGTCGGATTGCTCATTCTCAGAAAAAGCGCAAGCTCAAAGTTAAGTCGATAAATTTACGGTAAAAAACAAACGGCGGCAAGGATTCTCTCCTTGCCGCCGTATTTGTTTTCAATGATATCGTAAAACAGCCGTATGGCGGTTATCAACTACTACACCTTTAATCAAGCCGAACATAAACAGAATCCACATCCACGTTCAAGGTGGTACGTTGTCCTGCGACGGTCTCTGAGTCTATACCGATTTTGAACATATTGCTGACATTGACTCCCAAGGGATTGGTAGATGCGTTAGCCCAAAGGAGTTTTCCGTCCACGTACAGATCGTAAGTATATTGTTTATACGCGATCTTCTTTACAACCACCTTATAATCGTGCCATACCGAAGTATCCAGCTTTACTGAATTTTCAGGATCGATATAATCGTTTGATACCGAGCCCGACTTATCGTCGTTGAGATTCAAAACAAGCATAATAAGATACTCGCTGCTTCTTACCGTAACCTCTGTTATTCCCGTTGAATTGAGCTTTGCCTTGAAGCCGTATGTAAAGTTGCCGGTAGGCGCCAAGAAATTCTTTCTTGTGATATATGAATAATTTGACATAGGACTTCTGTAAAGGTTTACAAAAGACTTGTTCTGGGTGATTTTAGGTTCATTGTCCGGACCGCAGGCTATTATCCATTTATTTGTATTATCAAAGGATTCTTCGAATTCGCAATTCATCAATTCGGTCTTAGTGAAGGTAAGAACCGCATCGTTTGTTTTTAAACTGCGCTGTAATTTAGACACGTCAATATCGTGAACCTTGGCGTTATCCTGTACCGAAATTGCCGCAGCTCTTCCCGCTGCCTCACCGATGATCATATACTGAACTTCCATACGGATGGTGGAATATGCAACGTGGCTTGCGGAAAAGGTACAAGTAACCAACAGATTGTCCGCTTCGGCTCTCTTGGGCAACAACATTCTGTAAGGAATTTCGTAAGGATCTACGTTAACCTCCATATTGCCTTCGTTTCTGATATATCCGTCTGCCGTGATATATCTCTGAACGTTGTGGGAATCGCTGTTGTAGGAGCCCATACCGATGGTGTCGGGCTTTGTTAAGTCTACTCCCCCGCCCTTTCGGATATCCTTTTGAGTCATTACATACTCGCCGATCATTCTTCTGCCTTCACGTACGTATAGCTGGAAAGTCCAGTTGTTGTTATCTACGTATTCATCCTTGGGAAGTCCCCACGCAGACATACCCTTTCTTACATCAGCATGAACAGAAGGATCGTTTGTTAAGAAATAAAGAAGGCCTAAAGTATAGTTATAATGATCATTCCATATCTCTTGGCGCTGGGCGTACGTAGCATCGGGATAATCATAGTTTCCGCCGATATAATCGGTAGAAAATGCGCCTCTGTTATTAAAATCGTGTTTGCCGTTTACACCGTGTCCAATGATAAAAAGCTGGTTTACTGCAGGCGCTTTTCCCTCTGCTTTGACCCATGCATCAATATAATCCGCAAGCAAAGTATAACGGAAAGGATCATATCCTTCGGGTTTGGGGAAAGGAAGCCTATTGTTCGCATTATCGGTTAAGCAAATGCGGAAATTGTATGCCTGTACTTTCTTATCGCCGGTTCCTGCGGGAGCGAGAGGCTCTTCGCTAACCTCTTTGTACTTCAAATTGCCGTTTTCGTCTCTTGCAAGTATGTTAAATCTGAAGTTATGGTTATTCGCGCCCTGAACACCGGGGTCAACAACACCTGCCAAGGATTCTCCGTATACTTCACGGCCCTCTCTGCCGAAAGTATATGTTACCCCTGCCTGCGCCATCAGATCTCCTTCATAAGAAGCATCGATAAAATTTTTAGCCGAAAATTCATTTCCGCTTTCGCAAATAATCTTTGTGATTGTGGCACCGGACATCACAACGCCGCTGTTTTCAACCAATCTTTCTCCCAAGAACACGTCTACGGGATAATCGGTTTTCTTGGTTTCGTTTAACATATCCGCAAAAATTTCTTCTGCAACGTGAGGCTCGAAATACCAATCCACCGCATCGGAAACCGTATTACCCTTTTTTATGGCGTTTCTCTTGAAGAATTCTCTGGACATACCGCCGATCACGCTTGAGTTGCCCAGATCCGTTTCAAAAAGACCGCCCGACATCATTCCGCCCAGATGTTTATTGGGGGCAACAAGGGCTACGGTTGCGCCTTGACGGCTTGCGGCTACTGCGGCAACCACTGCGGCAGATGTATCGCCGTAAACAACTATATCGTATTTTTTGGTATTATCATCGGGCTTTTGTTCTTCGTTTGAATCGGAAGTTTCCTCGTTTGGCTCTTCTTCGGACACATCGGACTCCTCGGGTATTACATCCTCTGAAGCATCGGACGACACATCACCGGTGGTATCGGAAACATCGGGAGATACTTCGCTTACGGTATCGGAAGTATCGGTCGATACATCGCCGATGGTGTCGGAACTGTCACTTGTTACGTCATCGGTACTGCTTGAAGAACTGTTTGACGTGGTTAAATCATTTGAACTGCAGGAGCATACTATGCCTGCCAACAAAACGAATGAAAGAAATAAAGCTATAACCTTTGAAAATTTACGCATAAAATTTACTCCTGTTCTGTTTATTATTTGCCTGACTTGTTATAAAAACGCTCGTCCTTTATGTGGAAGCACAAATCGCATATAACAAACACGGCATCCTCTGTTGACACTATATCACGTTTTTTCCATAATTGCAAGTTTATTGGTATACGGAGATTTGTTTTCTTATTGAAAAAGCGGATGTTTGATGATATAATGAGCAAAAACGAAAATAAATTAAGATAATCTTAAAGGAGCAAACAAATATGTATAACACTTGGTCACTTGACGTACTTTACCGCGGTATTGATGACCCCAAGCTTGAATCGGATATGAAGCGTCTTGAAGAGCTTTTGAGTCTTCTTAACAAAGCCGCAGACGCTCTTGACGTAAACGACGCGGCAGCTTCGCTTCGCCGAGTTATCGAAGTTAAAGAGGAGCTTACGGTGTTAGTGAGAAGCCTTGCGGGATATTTCAGTCTTCGCCGTTCTGCCGACAGTTCCGATTCGGCAGGCGCATCTTATCAAACCAAGATTTCCGCAATGATCGCTTCCACCACCAAGGACAACGTAAAGTTTGAAAAATTTGCGGGAACACTTGAGAATTTGGAAGAGGTGGTCGGATCCGACGAGCTTCTTTCCCAGTATAAATTTTACTTTGAAGAGATCAAAAACGATATGTCCCATATGATGAGCGATGAAGCGGAATCGCTTTTTGCCAGAATGAACATATCCGGCGGCAGAGCCTGGGGCGATCTGTTCTCTTACCTCACCTCAAAGGTTAAGGTAGATTACAACGGCGAAACCACCTCCCTTCCCTTTATCCGCGGACTTGCTGACAGCGAGGATGCGGAGGTGAGAAAAGCTGCGTTTGAAGCCGAGCTCGCTTGCTATGACAAGGTAAAGGATTCTATCGCTTTCGCTCTGAACAGCATAAAAGCCCAGGTGAACCTTGAAGCGGAGCTTCGCGGATATGAAGATCCTCTCGCTATGACTCTGGATCGTTCCCGCATGAAAAAAGCCACCCTTGACGCAATGCTTGAAGCAATGCGTGAAGCAATGCCCGCTTTCAGAAAATATCTGCGCCACAAGGCAAAACTTCTCGGTTACGAAAATGGACTTCCCTGGTACGAAATACTGGCTCCTATGGGCAAGGCAGGCAGCGAAAGCTTTACCGTTGAACAAGCACACAAATATCTGGTAGAGCATTTTGCATCCTTCGCGCCCGATCTGGCAGAAATGGTAGATCAGTCGTTCAAGGAGGAATGGATCGATTTTTACCCCCGTGCAGGTAAGGTAGGCGGCGCATTCTGCTCCAACCTTCCCTTTGTTGGGCAGAGCCGAATTCTTGCAAACTTTTCCGGCAGCTTCGGTTCGGTCGTAACTCTCGCTCACGAGCTGGGCCACGCATACCACGGTCAGCAGATCCAGTGCCACCGTCCTCTCAATACCGGTTACACCATGCCCGTTGCGGAAACCGCTTCCAATTTCAACGAGCTTATTATCGTAAACGATGCTATCAGCAAAGCTGAAGGCGAAGAAAAAATACAGCTTATTGAAAGCCAGATTCAGGATTCCACCCAGATAATCGTTGATATTTATTCTCGTTTCCTGTTTGAGGACGAGGTTATCCGCCGCAGAAAGGACACCTTCCTTTATGCAGACGAGCTGGAAAAAATAATGATAAACGCCCAGAAGGAAGCATACGGCGATGGACTTGACCCCGATTATCTTCACCCCTATATGTGGTGCTGTAAGAGCCACTACTACAGCGCAGGGCTGAGCTACTATAACTTCCCCTATGCATTCGGCGGACTCTTCTCCCGCGGACTTTACGCAAAGTATCTTGAAGAGGGAGAAGCCTTCCTGCCCAAATACCGTGAGCTGCTCCGCGCCACAACGGTTGATACTGTAGAAAACGTAGCAGCTATTGCGGGAATAGACCTTACCCGCCCCGAATTCTGGAGAGAAAGTCTTAAGACCATTACCGACCAGATAGAAACGTTTATCGCGGAAACAAGCAAATAAAAACAACACCGACAAAAAAGTCTGTCCCGCAAAGGACAGACTTTTTGCTTATAACTTTATTATTTTGTTCAGGCTGCCGTCCCAAAAATCAAACCGCGCCTCTCCCCCGTTTGTACGGAGCTGTTCTGCAAACTTATCATGTTCATATACGAAAGAAAAGATTTCTTCAATGGGAAGTGAAATTTTGTCTTTTTCGATCATCGTGCTTCCCTTCCATTCGTTTCCGCTTCCGCAGAATATGGCGGCGGAACAGGTTTTGCCGGTAAGTAAATTTGACAAATCATCGCACATATTGCTGTATCCGTAATCATCCAAATAATGGGAATGAAAGTAAGCAAAGCAAACCGTGAATTCTCCCTCATTTTCACATTCGATTGTGATATTTTTATCTGCGTTGAGGTTTGGGATTTCTATGCAAAAGGAATCTTCTGCCAGCCAATCGTATCCTTTGTCGGTTTTCGTGCGGATTATCGGGTTATAGGCTTTAAGCAATTCTATAAGTTCGGGTATTTTGTCAATAGGGTTAAAATCCATATTAACCTCCACATAAGTTTTATGTTAGTTTGATTATTCTCCGATATAATGCAGAATTTGCTCCTCGGGATCGCAACCGTCGATTGCCGATATGATAACTTCGTTCCAAATTTCAAAAAGCGATCTTCCTTCAAACACTTTTGCGGATACAAACTCTTCAAAGGTGCAGTATTCAAATGCATTGTCGCCATTCTCGGTGAGTCCGAACCAATATAAATCTGCTTTCGACTTTTCTTCGGGCGTTTTGCCCATCCAGCAAGAGCTGAATTTCCCCTGATCCTTTACCGAAAAGGCAATTTCGATGCAGTACTTTCCTTCCGTTTCAAAAGACATAAGTTGCTTGAATTGATCGAATGTTATCATTTTGATTTTCCTTTCTTTTTATTATTCCATCATCGGCAGGCGGAAGATCATTATCCGTTCACGGCGGTCGTTTCCGCTAAAAAGGTCTGTGCAGTCGATCTCATCGTAAAATTCAAATTCATCCGCCGCGGCAAGACAGCACATATATTCATCCGACGGATAATAGAAAAACAAAAGTATTTCCCTTGGAGCTTCGTAATAGGATTCCGTAATTCTTGCCAAAACCGATTTAAGTATCTCCACGGAAAAGGGGTTGAAGAAATAGCAAACGTTTACTTCCGCAGGAATTTCAAGCTCCTCCGCCCGTCCGAAGACGAAGTCTGCTTTTGACCGAGCGGTCTTTTGGTTTTCGGCAGCGCGGGTGTAAATCCGCTCGTCGTATTCGATCCCTATAGTCTTTGCTTTTGTCTGATAGGACAGGAAAAAGGACACTCTGCCCTTACCGCATCCGTAATCCAGAACCGTGTCCCCTTTGCGGATAAGACCGCAGTTTGCCAGACGTTCCAGAACCGAATACGGCGTAGGCTCGTAGGGGTAGCGGTATTGATCTGAATTTGAGTCATCCCGACCGCTTGTTTTTATGTGCAAAAGCTTATCCCAGGTGTTTTCGTTATCCGTCATCTTTTTTCTTCCGTTTTATCGGGTTATAAGTACCCGTTTTATTATAAACAGCTGTATTCTCTTCGGCAGGGCGTTTAACATAAGTAAAAGCGGATTTCGGTTGATACCGTACGCAAAGCGGGGGCTTCGCTTACGGAGTATCTTATTCACCTTATCTGCAATACGGGAAGGCGCCACGCTTTTTGCCTCCACGCTGTCAACTATTCTTTTAAACCGCTTGGCATTGCAGGAATAAAGGGCGGTCTTTTGGCAGAAACGGTCCAGCGCATCGGTAGAAACGCCCAGCATACCCGTGGACACCGCCCCCGCGCGGAGAACGCTTACCTTTATATTCTTTAACTGCAGTTCCATCCTAAGAGAATAGGCATACTTATCCAGAGCGCCCTTGGTGACTGCGTAAACACCCGTAAAAGGAAGAGGGTCGAGGGACGCAAGCTCGCTGGTGGTGATAAGAATACGGGAGCCGCTTTCAAGAAGGGGAAGAAAATGCTTGTTTACAAGAAATACTCCGCCCAGATTTATTTTAAATATCCTTTCAAAATCCGCGTTTTCCATCTCTACAAGAGAATCCAGCATATATATCCCCGCAAAATGAATAATGGCAAACAGACTCTCCGTCTGCTCTACTACGGCGCGGAATGCGTCTGAAACGCTGTTTTCATCGGTGATATCCGCTTTTATGGGTATAATATTTTCTTCGGCTTCGCCCGCGGTCTTATCCAGAGCAAAAACGCGGTATCCGCTTTTTGCCAGCAGCTTCGCCGTGGCGGACCCCATACCGCCGTATGCGCCCGTGATCAGAACAGACGGTTTCATTTTAAATCCTCCCCTTGATTGCTTGATTACAGTTTTATCCAATAGCGTTCAATAACGCCGTGTTCGCCGCAAACCTCGTTTTCCAACACGCCGCCGTTTTTGATAATGGCGCGTTTGGACGCCTGATTTGCTTTGTTGCAGGTGAGAAGCACCTTTTCTTCGCCGTATTCCTTGCATATCGGCAACAAAAGACCAAGCATTTCCGTAGCGTATCCTTTTTGACGCTCGCTTGGCAGAATGCTGTAGCCGATATTCCCGCCGTACTGCAGTAAAAACGGCGTTAACGGACGCCGATAATCAATAACTCCGACCACCTTGTTATCTTCTGCTCTGACAGCGAGAAACACCTCTGAAGGCACCCAGCCTTTTTTCTTTAATCTGTTTTCAAAATCCATCCAATCCGTATATGAACCGACCTCATCAAGTCCCGCGCAACCGTCGAAGCTATCGCCGTTTTGCAGCATTTCGTCCTTATACGCCATAACCTGCTGCTCGTATTCTGTTGACGGTCTTACCAAAAACAATCTGTTCATTAATATATCCTCAATCTTTAACGGTTTCCCATTCCTTGCGGGTGATGGTATACACGCATAGGTTTTCTTCACCATCCGTATATTCCTTTATTTTTGTCATACCGTTGGATGCCGCCGTAGCGCAGGACGCAACGTTTTCACTGTTCATATAGGAATACACGCTGTCGTAATCCGTATTTTTGAAAAACCATTCCTTTACCGCGGCGCAGGCTTCTTTTGCATAGCCTTTGCGCCAATGGTCCTTGTGTATATGATATCCTATTTCGGGAAGGGTGTCTCCGTCGATATTCTGCATAGTAATACCGCAATCCCCGATAAATTCGCCGTTTTCTTTAAGCTCTATTGCCCACAGACCAAAGCCGTATTTACGGTAATTATCAAGGCTCCAATTCAGCCAGCGCATAGTACCCGCTTCGTCATAGGGCTTGGGATAATGCTTCATAGTTTCGGGGTCGGAAAGAATAGCATAAAGAACATCAAAATCCTTTAAAGTGTATTCTCTTAGTATAAGACGTTCAGTTTCAATTACCATTTCAGCCTCTATTCAACTATCTCGTACTGCCAATCTATTATTCCGCCAAACTCTTTTACGTTGGTATACCCCAGCTTAACAAGCTCCTCGGATGCTATTTTGCTTCGTCTGCCGCTGCGGCAATATACGAGAATAAGCGCATCCTTTTGAGGAATCAGAGAGGGAGCCTTTTCGGCTATTTCGTATTCGGGAATCAATATTGCGCCCTTGATATGCCCTTCGGCAAATTCCTCTTCCGTGCGGGCATCGATAATAATATAATCGGAAACGGTATCCATAATTTCTTTGGCTTCTTTTTGGGATATCTGCTCATAGGAAGCACTGCCGTTACTTCCACCGCAGGAAAACAAGCCGAAAACCGAAACAGAGATCAAAAACATAATTAACCATCCTTTTGTGTTTTTCACAGTATCACCTCAATTTATTGCCTAAATATATTATAACACACTTTTTGCCAAACAACAACAGATAAAAATAATCTGTTGTATTATTGCGCTATTAACATTGACAATACAAAAAGCATATGCTACACTGTCTGCAAGAAAAATAAAAAACTTGAACGCGAGGCGTAAAATATGAAAAAGCATATACTGTTTTCCGTTATATTCCTGCTTGCATTTGCTTTGTTGTTTGGATGCGTGGAAGCGGCAGACGAAAATTCTTCGACTGCGCCCCCGGAAGATATAAGTATTCCTCAGGTATCGACCGAGGATTCCGAAGCAGAAAGTGAACCGAGCAATAACTCCACCGAAAGCGAAGAAAACGATATGTCACAAGAAAATTCTTACGTTGAAAATGAAGAATCTGTTGAAACAAGCGATGATATAAGCACTCCTGCAGAGGAAAGCAGTAAACCTCAGGAAGAGTCTACGTACATTCCTCCCGAGGAATCCTCTGTGCCTCCCGAAGAAACCTCCGTGCCCGAGGAATCCTCAACCCCTCCCGAAGAATCATCTGTGCCCGAGGAGGTATTCACCGATGCGGGGGACGCAGAGTTTATTGCCTCCGGTTATCTGCTGTATGACGGTGCGGCATATTCTCAGGCATATTTCAACAAACGTGTTTCTCAAAGATATGCGGATGCATACGTAAAATACACCGAAACCTTTCCCGGCGTGCGTATTACCGCGATCAACCATCCCGCAAATTCCATAAATATTAAAAACCCCTATGTGCAAGCAATGCTTAATGACCAAGGCAAGGTATTGGACGATATGGCATCCGTTATGTACGGCGACGTAAACTATATCAACCTGAGGAGCACCTTCGAAAAGCACAAAGGAGAATATCTGTTTTTCAAGAGCGACTTCCACTGGACACAGCTTGGAGCGTATTACACCTACTGTGAATATGCAAAATCCATAGGTCTTACTCCCACTCCTCTTTCCGCGTTTGAAGACCGTGTGCTCACAACCGAATTTATCGGTCTTACAAACCATTACGCAAAAGACGATCGAGTAAATACCTTCTATGACACCTTGCACGCATACATGCCCCGCAAGAAACACACTTATACGATATATTACGACGCAGAGAAAAACATTAAAGGACAATACGATACCTGCGTGCATACGAATATAGAAACCTATTCCTGCTTCTTAATCGGCGACCAGCCTTATGCAGAGATAGTCGTTCCCGAAAACGATCAAAGCAAGGTGGCTTTGGTTATAAAGGAATCCTCCGGTAACGCATTCGTTCCGTTCCTTATCGAGCATTACGGAAAGATAATCGTTATCGACCCCAGACATATCGATATTGATATCCGACCTCTGGTTAAAAATGAGGGCGTAGACGATATAATTCTCTTCGCAACCGCATCCACCTCCAACGGTGACGCTTATTGCAACTATTATTTAAAGCTGATCGGAAAATAATTTAAATATATAAACGCTAATCCCCGTTTGCACTCAAATGCAAACGGGGATTTTTGTATGTAACTATATATAAAAAGAAATACCGAAAAAACAGAAAACTTTAATTAAACGAACATTCCCGAACGCCACAGGTGAGTAAGAGAAGAAGCCGATAACACTGCAAAAACAACAGCTTGCCAGATACAGAAGGTTGTTATCGGAGAAACGATTCCGGTTATATAGCGGCAAAGCACAAGATACAAAATACCCCACAGCAAAGTAGCTATATGGACTGCGGTTATCAAGATTAGTCCGGATCTTTCAAAATATTTCATTTTGCGTCGTGAAAATGCGGAAAGAAACGGTAAAAGCAAAACGAGTATTCCGAACAATATATCTATTTTCGGTAAGGCGGGATACATTAAGTACATTTGTTGGTTTTTCAAAAAGAAGAAGCCTTCCAGATCGGTTACATAGTGAGCGGAAGAAATCAAAACACAAATGTTAATAATGCCCATAAGGAAAGACAAAGCATCTGCGGATATCGCCGAAAAAGCCAAAAGCTTTGCGCCTCGGCTTATTTTCATATTTATGGTTCTCGTACCGCAGGCAGGACATTTTAAAGCATTGTCCGGGATTACGGCTTCACACTTTTTACAGACCATACAAGCCTCCTATTCTGTTTTGTTGTGTATATTATAACACGCACTTTTTGAAATGTCAATAAGCGGAGGTGCCGTATGTAACCGCCAAAAATCCAACGGTTCATTTAGTTTGTAACAAGTGATTGATAATTGTTTTTTCAAAAATATCTGCTATAATAAAATCACACCGGTGATAAACAACTTTTGGAGGTGCTTTTATGCAGCTTAGTTTAGGACAAAAAATACGGGAGCTTCGCAAACGGGACGGACGCACGCAGGAAAATCTTGCGGAAGCGTTGGGAGTAACGTCCCAGGCTATCTCCCGCTGGGAATCAAACGGCGGATATCCCGATAT
Source organism: Clostridia bacterium (assembly GCA_017381715.1). Classification (GTDB taxonomy): domain Bacteria; phylum Bacillota; class Clostridia; order Oscillospirales; family CAG-382; genus SFLA01. Next base: position 15,868 of record JAFOBR010000054.1, on the reverse strand, counting down.
GGAAATGATGCCCGCTATTGCAAATTATTTTCACGTTTCAATAGACGAATTATTCGGATACAATTCCGACAGAGAAGAAAAGATAAAAAGCATTTTGGATAAAGCCGATAAGGTTATGGAAAACCAAGGTGTTACCTGTTATCAAGGAAGTCTATCACCGGAAGTGAAACAATGCATAGATATGTTGCGTATCGCCGCTGACGAATTCCCCAACGAATCGAGAATACTTCTGCGGCTTGCACATTTACTGCACGGATGGGGATTTAACAAATACGGCTTGAAATTTGACTATGACAACGAAACCGGTATTGAATGCTTCGATATAGGATATCATTCACAAAATCCATACTGGCAAGAGGCGATTACCACATTCGAAAAGCTTTTGAAATCAAACCCTTCTCACGAAGACCGAGAATTGGCAATTCGAGAACTGGCTCTTTTGTATTACAGAACGGGCAAATACAAGGAAGCAAAGGCGTTGGCCGAAGCGCAGAATTCCATCATCATATGTAAGGAAATGCTTTTGCCCACGGCAGCGGCGGGTGAAGAAATGATGCGTTATCAAGGGGAGCGAATAATGACGCTTCTAATGGAGCTTCGATTTGCTATATCCGATGCTGTTGCATCAAAAGCAGAGCTCAATTCTTCGGAATATAAACAGAAAATCAAATTGGCGTTACTCAATATGTATGAAACGATATTCGAAGACGGCAGATGCGGTGCTTATCATCAGGCAATCGGTAATATTTATATGCATTTGGCGGATTTCGAATCTCACATCGGAGGAGATTTCGAAAAGGCGCTGGAATATTTCGACAAAGGGTTTGAGCATTACAGAAAGTACGAGCAAATTTCCGAAGAGTGCGAATACTCCTATTCCGCACCTTTGGTATCTTATTTAAAACCCGTTGAAAAAGACACTTTGCGTCCCCTCGGAGAAAACTTTTGGCAAAAAGAAGTTAAACACCTTTCCGAAGAGTTCAAAAACAAACTGCGCGAAAACCCAAAATACAAGGTATGCTTTGAATAGTATGCAAACACCCCGAGAAATTACTTCTCGGGGTGTTTTGGTTGTTTATAAAATTTATTTACCCTGTTCCAGAGCGAGGGTTACGGTAGTGGTATCGCAAACTTCGGCAGGACCAAAGTACTGGATAGCACCGGGGTAAACGAAGCAGGTATTTTCTGCCCACTCTGCTCTGTTTTCTGCGAAGAATTTGAAAGGAGCGCCCTCAAGCTCAACGAGAGCCTTGCGGATAACGGGCTTATCTGCGCCGTGTCTTCTTTCGATATTCATCATCTTGGTGATAGGCATACCGCCTGCAACCCATTCTTCTGCGGGTTTGGAAAGGTTGGAAACCTTGGAAAGGTAACCGGTATAGCCGTACTGGATGAGCATAAATGCGTTGTAGCCGAGAGAATAGCAGTAGTCCGCATCAAAGTTAGAGGGGAATGCGCAACGGCCTTCATAGCCGAGGAAGTGATGGAGTGCGGAGAACTTACCGTTATAGGTGCCTGCAGCCTTACGAGCCTTAAGGTTGTCTGCTACAAGTGCGGAGAACAGTTTTTCGGATTCGATAAGAGAAACCTGAACGTTACCGTGAGGATCGCGCTCAAGGAAGAGCTGCTGCTGGATAGAAGTGGGAAGAATTGCGAAAACAGCCATAGATTCCTTGGTAAGACCTGCTTCGATAAACGCATACTTTGCTTCCCAAGTGGGAAGAGCGTTGAACGCTTCGGTCTTTTCGCCTGCAAGAAGTTCGTTGATCTCTGCGATAAGAACGGAGAATTCGGGAACGAATTCAACGATACCTTCGGGAATGATAGCAACACCGAAGTTCCAGCCCTTTGCTGCACGAGCTGCAACGGAATCTGCGATATAATCTGCGATCTGAGCCATAGACATCTTCTTTGCGGCAACTTCTTCACCTACAAGGCAGATGTTGGGACGGGTCTGGAGAGCGCACTCCAAAGCTACGTGGGAAGCGGAACGTCCCATAACCTTTACGAAGTGCCAGTATTTCTTTGCGGAGTTAGCGTCACGCTCGATATTACCGATAATTTCGGAATAGGTCTTGGTAGCGGTATCGAAGCCGAAGGAGCATTCGATATCTTCGTTCTTAAGGTCGCCGTCGATAGTCTTGGGGCAGCCGATAACCTGAATACCGGTGTTGTGGGCTGCAAAGTATTCTGCCAGAACAGCCGCATTGGTATTGGAATCGTCACCGCCGATAATAACTACAGCGTTAATACCGTGCTTTTTGCAAACTTCTGCAACAACTGCGAACTGCTCTTCGGTTTCAAGCTTGGTTCTGCCGGAACCGATGATATCAAAACCGCCGGTGTTGCGGAACTGGTTAATATATTCATCATCAAAAACAACGTAGCTGTCCTCAAGCAGACCGCTGGGACCGCCCTTGAAGCCGTAAAGCACGTTTTCTTTGTTGGTAGCCTTAAGTGCGTCATAAAGACCGCAGATAACGTTATGTCCGCCGGGAGCCTGTCCGCCGGAGAGGATAACGCCAACAACCTGCTTTTTGGACTCGGAGGTGTTTACGCCTTTTTCAAAAGTGATTTCGTTTTTGCCGTAGGTGTTGGGGAACAGAGCCTTGATCTTTTCCTGATCCGCAACGCTTTCGGTTGCGCCGCCGTTTTTAACGCAGATTTCGGATATACCGTTTCTGAGCATACCGGGGAGCTTGGGGTTATACTGGTATCTTACCGTCTGAAGGGGTGAAAGTTTCATTAAATGATACTCCTTGCGTTTATTATAATTTTTTAACATTCATAGTATTATACCGCATTATATTTTAAAAGTAAATAGTATTTTTTGTTTTTTCGGCACCATTCCGTAAAAAAGCATTCATTATTCCACGGTATTAATGAGCTCGTCAAGCTCTTTGCGTTTTTTCGCGCGCAATTTATCTCCCTCGGCAGCATAGCCCAAGGTGATAACCAATCTTACCGTGCTGTCAAGTGAGCATATATCCCGTATTTTCTTATCGTCAAACCAACCCAGTATGCAGGTGGAAAGTCCCTGCGCCGTTGCCTCTGCGGTAATATATGCGGAAAGAATACCGATATCTATGGAACGGTAATCATTGTTTTTTACCTTTGCGCCCAAAGCGGCGGAAGCCACATAAGGCTTTTCGGAAATAACAAGCATAACGGGTGCCGTTTGCGGCGAATTTGTTCATACCCATTCCCGTTACCGCACTTGCAACCTTTTTCGCATATTCCCCTTTACACACGGTTATATGGTAAGGCTGACCGTTACAGGCAGAGGGGGACAAACGAGCGGATTCGAGGACAGAATTAAGTTTTTCCTGCTCCACTCCCCTGTTCATATCGTAATTTCTGCAGGATTGTCTGTTATTTGCAATCTCTGTAAAGTTCATTTTCTTCCTCCGCGGCGTATTTTTTGTTATAATACCACATTTTGGCTCATCTTTCAACCTTCGTATTGCAAAAGCACAAGATATCTGCTATAATCTGAACAGACGAAAAATATTTATAAAACGAGGTATGTTATGAGCTTTAAAAGAATTTGCGTGCTGTTACTTGCTTTTTTGATGTGCGCAGGCGTGCTTGCTTCCTGCACCGAAAATGAAAACGAGAGCAACACAAGCGAATCCGTACAAAACGAAAGCGTTCCCGAAGAGGAGAGTAAAGAACCTATGCCCGAATATTGGGGATTTAATGATTACAACACTGTTGATATAAAGGGCGCGCCCGAAGAAATAAAATCCTATGAAACCACCGTTACCAAGGTAAGCGATAAAAAATACGCTGTTAGCTGCACCACCGAAGCCGGCAAGCTTACCATTACCCTTGAAGAAAGACCCTGGGGATGCTTTAATCTGTGGGCGTGGAACCTTGTGGATAAAAACGGAAAGACCCACACCTTTGCTGTGGGAGCAACAGATTTTGAATACGTACACGTTCCCACCACTCCCAAGGGAACAAACGTATGGTCCGGCGGAAACCACGGAAACGAAGCATTTTTATCCCTTGATTTTTACAATGCGGAAACCGGTGAAAAGCTTGAACTGGAAACCGGCAAGGCTGTAACCGTAAACTCACTTCACGTTATAGAAAAGACAAAGCTTCTTTGGTTCCCCGATGATAACGGCGACAGTATCGGTGATTATAACAACAAGTCTATGTCCTATACCGATGATGACGTATACTGCGAAATGACCAGAAAATATACCTTCACCGGTCCTCAAATAAAGCTTAATTGCGATTACAAATACGTAAAGGACGTTATTCACGGTCGCTCATATACTTGCATGATGCCTATTAACAAAAAATACGGTCTGTGGTGCGAAATGTACGATAACGACGGCAAGCTTTTGAAGACCATAGAAACCCTTAAGGTAGGCGCAGCGGATTATTCGGGTCCCTCCAATTCCGGCAACGCCGCATCCAGAGCCGTTGTTTACGGTTATGCAGACCCCAGATATCAGTTTGACGTAAGAGTTACCACCTACGAGGATTCTCTGGACAAATGCAACGGCGATTACAAGACCGCGTTCTGGGATATGAACACCACTGATAACAAGCTGTATTTTACCAAGTTTTCCAATTCCGCCAAAAAGACATTGACTGCGGGAACGGAATTCCACACCGAATGTATCTGGCTGTTCAAATACGTTGAAGACGCCGCTACGCCCGATATAAAGGAACCCGAAACCTCTACGCCCGACGAAGCAGAGCCTATCGGCAAGCTGGTTTCCGGCGGCAAAGAATACACGCTTTCAGGGCTTTTGGGAACGGGCTACGGCAACTACACCGCAAAGCTTACCGACGGCAAGTACACCACCACCCTTACTTACGATAACAACTGGTTCTCCTTCTTTAACAGCTCCGCCCTAAAACCCGAAGAGCTTAATACCGAAAACGGAATTGCGTGGCTTATACTGGATCTTGAAAAAGAAACCGATATTTCCTTCTTAAGAGCCCATATCTGCAACGGAGGAACCGCAGGTATAAACGCACCCAAGAATGCGAAGGTTTCTGTTTCAAACGACGGAACCAACTTTACCGATATAGGTGAACTTCCCATTTCCACTGACCCCAGCGCTATTTACTGGAGCCATCTGGAAACGGAAAACGTTACCGCCAGATACGTTAAATTTACCTTTACCCCCAACGGACTGTTCGTTTTCCTTAACGAAGTTGAGGTTTACGAAGCACAGTAACCATATAAAGCTGAAACGCCATCGGAAACACGATGGCGTTTTTCAATTACTCGAGTAAATATAAAAAAACAAGCAATTTGTATATAAAAACTGTTGTTTTTTAGAGCAAAATATGATACCATAAACGTGTATGTAAAAGCCGTAGTTTCAAAGGAGACACGAAGTTTTATGAAAATTGTTTTGGAAAACCTGACAAAGATCTTCCCCGGACGTGATAAAAAGAAACAAGAGGAAGTTATTGCAGTAAATAATTTTTCTTTTACTGTTCCCGACGGAAAGCTGATCGGTCTTTTGGGCCCTTCCGGTTGCGGTAAGAGTACTACCCTTTATATGATAAGCGGACTGCAAAAGCCTACGAGTGGCAAGATATTTTTTGGAGACGATGACGTTACCCGGCTTTCTGCGGAAAACCGCGGTGTGGGTCTGGTATTCCAGAATTACGCCCTTTATCCTCATATGACCGTAAAACAAAATATAATGTTTCCCCTTGAAAATCTCCGCGGTGTAGACAAGCTGAGCAAGGAAGAAATGGCTGAGCGCACCTTGAAAGCGGCGAAGCTTGTTCAAATCGACGAGCTTATGGACAGAAAGCCTTCGGAGCTTTCCGGCGGTCAGCAACAGCGTGTAGCGATTGCCCGCGCACTCGTAAAAATGCCCAAGGTGCTTTTACTTGATGAACCCCTCTCCAATCTGGACGCACGTCTCCGCCTGCAGACAAGAGAAGAGATAAGACGCATTCAAAAAGAAACAGGAATTACCACCGTGTTCGTAACCCACGATCAGGAAGAGGCAATGAGCATATCCGATATGATCGTAGTAATGAAGCAGGGTGTGGTTCAACAGATCGGCGCACCTCAAGAGGTGTATGACAACCCTATAAACCTGTTTGTTGCAAAGTTTTTGGGAACGCCCCCCATTAACGTATTTGACGGCACGGTTACCGCAGAAAAGCTTTATATTGGCGGCAGCGCCGTATTGGACGTTAAGGGCGTTGCAGACGGTGAGGTTTTCGTTGGTATCCGTCCCGAAGGATTCATTCTTGATGCAAACGGTCCCTTGACCTGCAAGCTTAAGAGTGTTGAGGTTATGGGTCGTGACGTAAGCGTGGTATCTGCCCACGATAACGCTTTGGTTACCGATATACGCTCCATAATAGACGCAGACAACAAAGTGGAAGCAAAGGCAACGGTAAGTTACACGCTTAAACCCCACAAGGTATTCTTATTTTCAAAGGAAACCGAAGAGCGTTTGCGGTTTTAAAAACGAAATTGCCCCGACAAAAGAACACCTCAAGAAGACATTGCGATGCGCTTCTTGAGGTGATTTTGTTTTTATACCCCTATAACTTTGTATATAAGAGGAGTTTCCTCCGGTTTGATACTGCCAAAGGAAAGGGCGTCCGAAAATGCTTTTTTTGCTGTTTCCAGAGTATTTTCCTTTTCGGTATACAGATGCGCCAGCGCCTCCCCCTTTTTAACGTAATCTCCCGTTTTCTTTAAAAGAATTATTCCCGCTTTGGGGTCGATAACGTCATCGGCTTTTTCTCTGCCTGCGCCCAAAAGCATTGCGGCAGTTCCAATCATTTCCGCATTGCATCCCGTAATATATCCTTCGTTTTCCGAAAGGATATCCAAAGAATATTTTGCACACCCCAAAGAGCCGGGGTTTCTTGCCTGATCGGCGCTTCCGCCCTGATGGGATATCCACGCACAAAAAAGTTCAAACGCTTTTCCGCTTTGCAAAGCATCCTCTGCCTGCAAGCGGGCGGTTTTAATATCGCATTTGCAGGAAAAGCTTATCATTACCGAAGCGAGAGTGAGGCATACCTCCTTCAGGTCCTCGGGGCCTCCCCCTTTAAGAACCTCTACCGCTTCGCAAACCTCAAGTAAGTTTCCTACGGCATACCCCAAAGGACGGTTCATATCGGTAATAACGGCTGCTACCTTTCTTCCGTGGGAAACACCGATCTTTACCATCATTTCCGCCAATTTTTCCGCATCTGCTCTTTCCCGCATAAAAGCTCCGCTTCCCCACTTGACATCCAGAACGATAGACCTAGTTCCTGCCGCCAGCTTTTTGCTCATTATAGAGGATGCGATAAGAGGGATGGAATCCACCGTTGCGGTTACGTCCCTTAAGGCATAGAGCTTTTTATCTGCAGGGGCAAGATTTCCGCTTTGACCTATAACCGCAAGACCGCATTTTTGTACTTGGGAAATAAAATCATTTGGCGAAAGAGTGGTATGAAATCCTTCGAAGGATTCAAGCTTATCCACCGTTCCTCCGGTATGTCCCAAGCCTCTGCCGCTCATTTTTGCCACAATTCCTCCGCAGGCAGCTACGATAGGCGCAACGATGAGGGTGGTTTTATCACCCACTCCTCCCGTGGAATGCTTATCCACGCTGCGGTCGCCGAAGAAAGACAGATCCACCGTATCACCGGAAAGCGCCATAGCCTCCGTAAGGTCGAATATCTCTCTGTCTGTCATTGAGTTAAAGTACACCGCCATAAGCCAAGCAGACATCTGGTAATCGGGAATATCGCCGCCGACATAGGCTTGTATCATTTGAAAGAGCTCTTCCCGAGTAAGGGACAGACCTCTTTTTTTCTTTTCGATAAGATCGTACATTCTTATAGCCACGGTTACACCTGCTTTAATCCATATTGGTTTTGGTAAATGATGCGGGAAGCAAAGCACCAAGAGTTATCACCTTTTGCGTCTTTCCGTCAAACAAAATGATTTCAAAATCATTTGTGCAAAATTCCGCCATTACCTGCCTGCACACACCGCATGGGGCGCAAAATTCCGTTACCGCTTCCCCTTGCTTTCCGCCCACCACCGCAATAGCTTTAAATCTTGTTTCTCCGTTATGGACGGCGGTGAAAAACGCCACTCTTTCTCCGCAAACGGTGGGAGAAAAGGAAGCGGATTCTATATTTGCACCGGTATACACCTTTCCCTCCTCCGTAAGCAAAGCCGCGCCCACGGCAAATGATGAATAGGGACAATAGCTTTGTTCTCTGGAGCACAGGGCCTTTTGTATTAAATCTTTATATACAGTATTTTCCATATCATTCTCCCTGCAGATAATTGCAGACAATATCTCTTATAACAGTAAATCCTTCCACCGTGCCGAGATTTTTCGGTTCAACCCTATTGCCGTACACAAGCAAAGGAACATATTCCCGTGTGTGGTCGGTGCTGTTATCCGAAGGGTCGCATCCGTGGTCGGCGGTGATTATCAGCACATCTTCTTTTTTCATATTCTGCATAAAACCGCCAAGCCACGTATCAAATTCATTCATAGCAAGAGCATACCCCAAGGCGTCCTGCCTATGACCGTACAGCATATCGAAATCCACGAGATTTACAAAGCACAGTCCCGAAAAATCCTTATTCTGAATTTGCGAAGTTACTTCCATACCCTCGCCGTTTCCGTGGGTGGGAAAGCTTTGGGTTATTCCCTGACCTGCAAAAATATCCTTTATCTTGCCTACGGATATAACCTCAAGTCCCGCGTTTTTAATAACCTCGTTCATGTTGCCATTGGGCGGAATAAGAGAAAAATCCCGTCTGTTTGCGGTTCTTGTATAATTGCCATTACTTCCCGTAAAAGGACGGGCAATAACACGTCCAACCCCGTGCTCGCCTTTTAAAATCTCACGGGCGATACCGCACACACGGTACAGCTCATCAACCGGCACCTTGTCCTCGTGGGCGGCTATCTGAAACACGCTGTCTGCCGAGGTATAAACGATAAGCTTTCCCGTGCGCAAATGCTCGTCTCCGTAATCACGTATAACCTCCGTGCCGGAATAAGGCTTGTTGCAAAGTGTGCCATAGCCCGTTTTTTGTTCAAATTCCTCTATAACGCTTTGGGGAAATCCGTTCGGATAGGTAGGCAAAGGTTTTTGAGAAACTATACCCGCTATTTCCCAATGACCGATAGTGGTGTCCTTTCCCTTGCTCAGCTCCGCAAGCCGTGCAACGGAAGCAAGCGGATTTGACACAGCGGGAATATGATCCACGCCCTCTATATTCCCAAAGCCGAGGGAAATAAGGTTTGGTATATTAAGTTTTCCCGTTTTAAATACACTTAAAGCGGTGTTTGCACCCGTATCACCGAAATCGGCGGCATCGGGAGCGGCGCCTATACCGAAGGAATCCAAAACAATTAAAAATACACGTTTCATTTATTTTCCTCAAAGAGAAGCGGCAACGTTTAAAGCGATTGTCATCATATCCGTAAAGGTGCTCTGACGTGCATCGGAATCCAACGCTTCACCACGGAGGATATGGTCGGACACGGTACAGATAGCAAGAGCACGCTTGCCGGAAGCGGCGGCATTCATATACAGTGCGGCGGCTTCCATTTCTACGCCCAGCACGCCCATTTTGTACCAGCCATCGTTAAATGCAGGGTCTGCGTGATAAAACACATCGGAAGAAAGTATATTGCCCACGTGGTATCTTACCCCCAGCTTTTCCGCTTCTTCCACAGTTTTGCGCAAAAGCGAAAAATCTGCAATAGGGGCAAAATTTCCGTCCAATTTATACTGCTCCTGATACGCGGAATTGGTGCAGGCACCCATACCGATGATGATATCACGAAGCTGAACCTGATCTGCAAGTCCTCCTGCAGAGCCGATACGTATAATATTTTCCACTCCGAAGAAATTAAAAAGCTCGTAGGAATATATGCCGATAGAGGGCATTCCCATACCGCTTGCCATTACGGATACGGGCACGCCGTTATAAGTACCCGTATAACCCTGAATACCTCTTACGTTATTTACAAGGACGGCATCTTTCAAAAAGTTTTCCGCAACGAATTTAGAACGCAAAGGGTCACCCGGCATAAGCACGGTCTTTGCGAAATCTGCGGAGGTTGCTTTGATATGAGGTGTGTGTTTTTCCATAGCCAATCTCCTTTTTCAGTACGTGCCGTCATCGGCAAGATTTTTTGCTATTTTCACTATTCGGCTGGTGCCCAGACGGTCCGCACCCAGAGAGATAAACTCCTTTGCATCCTCCAAAGAAGATATACCGGCCGCTGCTTTTATGCGGACACCGTTTCCTATATGCTTGGCAAACAACGCAACATCCTCCTTGGTGGCGCCGCCTGACGAAAATCCCGTGGAGGTCTTTATATAATCCGCGCCGGATTGGGTTACGATATGGCACATTTTAATCTTTTCTTCCTCTGTAAGCAGGCAGGTTTCGATAATTACTTTTAATATCTTATCCCCGCACGCCTTTTTAAGCTCTGCAAGCTCAAACAGAATTTCATCGTATCTTTGGGATTTTAAAAATCCGATATTTATTACAGTATCTATTTCGTCTGCGCCGTTTGAAAGGGCGTCTTTACATTCAAAAAGCTTGGCTGCCGTGGTTGAATACCCGTTGGGAAACCCGATAACCGTGCATATTTTAAGCTTTTCCCCCACGTAATCCTTTGCCTGCTTAACGTAAGCGGCAGGAATACAAACGGATGCTACAGAATATTTAATTCCGTCATCGCACACAGCTTTTATCTCTTCCCACGTAGCTGTTTGGGCAAGGAGCGTGTGGTCGCATTTTTTAAGTATATCAGAAATCTGCATTATATTTATTCCCCTTTCCGCGCTTTTCGGCGCAGACAGTATATATAATTATAACACATTTTATAAAAAAATAAAAGAGCGAAAAAGAAATAACATTCCAAAAAACGGGTATACTTTTTCTATATCAAAGGGAAAGGAAATTCGGTTTGAAATGATAGAACAAGATACTATAAAGCTGCTTCGTGAATGTGATGCGGGAGTGAAGATGGGTGTCAGCTCCATCGAGGGTGTTCTGGATTACGTGAAGGACGATACCCTGTGGAAATATTTATCCGATTGCAAGGAAGAGCACGATGAGCTTGACGAGGAATTACAACAGCTTTTGGATAAATACGATGACGAGGGTAAAGACCCTTCCCCTATCGCAAAGGGAATGTCTATGATGAAGACTGAGATAAAATTGGGCATAAAGGAAAATGACAAAACTATTGCAGACCTTATAACCGACGGTTGCAATATGGGGGTTAAATCCTTAAACAAGTACCTTAACCAATATAAAGCGGCGGACGAGGTTTCCAAAGATATTACAAAACGCCTTATAAACCTGGAAGAAAAGCTGGCTGTGGATATACGCTCTTTTTTATAAAACAACAAAAAAATTCAAGCCGTTGTCAAAAAGACAACGGCTTTACTTCTCATTTAAAGGGTAATTTCTACTCGGGGAGCAGACTTCGGAGGCTTTGGCGAAAGCTCCAATTCCACATAACGACCTCTCATTATATCTCTCGGGACTTGAGCAAACCGGAATCTGTGAGTATCCAAGGGTTCGAATTCAAATCGGAAAAATATTTCCGAACGTTCGAAATCCTTGGCGGTATCAATACATTTTTCTATAGATTTGTTAATAATAACATTTGCCATACTATGCACCTCTTTTATTCGGAAAAAGGGATGGGGTTTGTCGCAAGCGGTCGGGTGAAAAAAGCGCCCGACCGCTTTAAGACAAGGAGAATATTATGATATGGACGTAAGCTTTTTTGAAATTTTTATATTGAAAGGTTGTTTATTTATAACAACTGTCCTTCCGCTTCACCTGCATCGGGGTATATGTATTCGGCAACCTGACCGGGCATATTGGGCTTTATATCGGTATGGGATGCACAGAAATCAAGTATAATGCGGTATGCCGACGTTGAACGGCGTCTGTTGAAAAATCCGGAAACGTGTCCTGTTTTAAAGGCGCAATGCCACCACATGCTTACACCGCGCAGACGTTTTCTGCCGTGTTTTTTGTTTTCAAGCTTTTTATCGGATACATAAAATATATATTCGTGGCCGCGATCGGGATAATACAGATCGGAAAGGCGATAACTCAAGATTTTGCGGAAATAGGAAAAGCCGTAGTCCTTAAGATCCGCCCATAGAATGTGCTTTTCCCCAAAGGGAGAAAGACGGTGTATCCCCTGCTCATCAAAAACGTATGTAAACAACGCTTCGCGGATGTTATATACAAGGTAAAGGACCATCATGGCAAACACACACGTTAACGCAAACATAACGTATCCCTTACCGATATTGACCCAAAGCACAAGTTTTTCGCTTACAGGCGTAAGGAAGTCAGATCCCATCATAAAAGCCCACATTATTACCGTACCCAAGGAAACGAGCGTCATCAAGCTGTAAATTATTACAGAGGGTATACCTACTTTTCTTCCGCTGACTGTAATTTTGCTGTCTGTTGCTTCTAACATAAATTCCTCCGCTATAAATGCTGTTTATACCTAATGCTTATTATTTCCGTATGATATCTTGTGCTTAAGCAGCTCGCTGCCGCAGTTCCAGCAGGTTTTGCTGTGAAAATTATTCGTAGTACCGCAGACTATACAGTGTCTATGCTCCTCGTGGGGCTCGTGGACGTAAAAATTGTACTTAAAGCCGTAGAAATGATATACCTTATCGCCGACAGAAAATTCATCAACGTGGTTTTCTATTTTGCCGGTTGCAACACTGTGTGCGTTTCCCATAATGGTGGAGTCGATGCCGACCCGTTCTTTTACACCCAAGGATTTTGCTATATGCTTTACTATTTTTCCGTTTTGTTTTTGAATGGTAAGCACGATATCGTTTTTATAATACTTGTAAGGCTTACCGCCTATGTTATATGTATCCGTATTGGTTTTTATATCTATCGCCGTGATAACGCCTTCCCAATCACGATCAAACAAAGTAAGCGGTATTCCCGATACACCGAAGGGCACGGAATACACTGCAATACCTATGCAGGCAATGGCAAACGGCGGTATAAGCTCATAAGAAAATATGGTTTCCCGATAATAATATACCAACGCGGTAATGACAGAAAACAAAACAAAGCACAGAAGAAAGCGTTTAATATACGTTTTTATTCGTAGTTTTTGTAAGGATTCGGGAAGAAGCATAAATTCACCTCTTAATTTTTGGGGCGGAATTTTTCTTTTAATTTGTCCGAGGGGCTTTCAAGCACGGGATCGAGAAGTCCCGTGGCGTTGGATGCGATAAAGGGCTCTGTATCCGTATGTTCTGCGCAAAAGGCGAGCATCTGGCGCTCGTATTCACCTTGCTTGCGGGCTTCAAAATAGCCCGTATGCTTTTGATATCCCAGACTGAATGAACGTCTGAAAAATACACCGGAAAGATCTTTTTTGCTGTAATTCTTTTGGGGACACACTTTGTCCGAAACGTAAAAGGAATAGGATTTGCCTATATCAATGAAAAAATGGCTTGAACGGCGGGTATACTCGAAGGAAATTCCGTAATCCTTAACGTCTTCCCAAGCAATAAACCTTGTGCCGAAGGGAGAAATACGGCTTATACCGAGCTGGTCGAAAACGTAAACGTATAACGAATTGCGAATGCCTGCTACAAACAAACACACGCAAATTACAAAACACAACAAAAGAAACAAGCCTTCAATAACAAAGACCGCGTATGAAATCTTTATAGCAATGGGAGCGGCAGCTTCGTTGGGTTCAAAAGCCAAAGCCGAAGATACCAACAGCACCGAAAAACCAACCGTCATACCCAGTAAAAGCAGGGATATAAATATAACTGCCACGGCTTGTATTCGTTCATCTATTTTTATTTGTTTTTCGGTTACATTATACATTTTAAAACCGCCTAAAAATTTATTAGATAAAAGGATAAATATATGTATAAAGCTGGGAAACCTCTTCGGGTGCATACATAATATTGATAATGATCATAGCAATGTAATACACGAGCGAAAATGCCACCGATACGCCCAGCATAACAAGGCTTATAATAGCAAGAATTCTACCTATCTTTACCTTGGTGCAGGTTTCACCCTCGTGTTCGGTACGGTATATCTTCTCTTTCTGAAGGGTCCACAAAGCGAGGACAACACCTATCAATCCGGAGAAAATAAGGGAAAGTATACCCATTATCAACACGTTATTGGGGTAAACGGTATAATGCTTATACTCCTTCACCTCTTCGGGAGGCGGAGGCGCGGGTTCTTCGTTGTATGAGTATTTATAGTTTGCCATTTTAAAAAACACCTTTCTTTATCTTCCCCGAAGGGCTGCTACGTTTGAGCAAGCCCTTCGGAGTCGGAGTATATACAGTGGTTTGGCGTCACTATATATCTGTGTCATACGCGTTTACGCACGCGCGGGCGTTTTGTGATTACTGTTCGGTGGCTGTAGTTTCTATGCCCGCTTCATCAAGCTTTTTGCCGAGAATGGGGGGAAGCTGCATACCTGCCATTGCGAACACCTCGTCAAGAGGAGGTACGGATTTCATCATACCGGAGATAAAGTTTGCGGTTGCGGTCTTGCCGTCGCCGCCCTGGCCGCCGTCCCAAACGGTAATCTTATCGATCTTAATACCCTTAACAGCGTCAACCTGAACACGCATAAGGTCTTCAAGCTTATCTGCAATAAGGAGCTTGAGTGCGGCTTCGGGGTCGCCGCCTGCGGATTTAACAATTTCTGCAAAACCTGCAGCCTGCTTTTTAAGAATTTCTTCAACACCGCGTGCTTCTGCTTCCATCTTTGCGTAGATAGCGTCTGCTTCACCCTTTGCTTTTCTGCGGAGTCTTTCTGCTTCTGCTTCTGCTTCCAGCTCGATCTCCTTCTTCTTTGCTTCTGCACGTACGATGATGTCTGCTTCCAAAGTAGCCTGCTCTTTTGCACGGCGTGCTTCTTCTGCTGCCTGCTGTGCCGCATAGGATTCTTCCAGTGCCTTTGCTTCCTGAATCTTTTCTGCGGTGGTAGCGATCTTCATTGCCTCTGCCTGCTTTTCTTTAAGAGCAGCTTCGGACATAGCGATCTTCATTTTGGCTTCGTTTTCACCCTGAATAGCAATAGAATCTGCTTCGGAAACCTTGATACGCTGTTCCATCTTTGCGTTTGCTTCACCGATAGAACCTTCTCTATCCTGCTCTGCAACGCTCTTCTTTGCATCGTTGATAGCCTTTGCAGCGGCTTCTTTACCAAGTGCTGCAATGTATCCGGATTCATCGCTGATATCGGTTACGTTAACGTTTATAAGACGCAGACCGATCTTTTTAAGTTCGGTTTCTACGTTGGAAGATACAGCGGCAAGGAATTTATCACGGTCGGTGTTGATTTCCTCAATATCCATCGTTGCGATAACAAGACGGAGCTGACCGAAGATGATATCCTTTGAAAGTTCCTGAATTTCGGAAAGCTGGAGTCCCAGCAGACGTTCTGCAGCGTTTTGCATTACACCGGTTTCGGTAGAAATACCGACGGTAAATCTGGAAGGAACGTCGATACGGATATTCTGTCTGGAAAGTGCGTTCTTAAGGTCTACCTGAATGGAGATAGGTGTAAGATCCAGATAGGAATAAGACTGGATAACGGGCCATACGAACTGGGCGCCGCCGTGGATACACTTGGAGCTGCGGTTTGTGCCGTCTTTGTTTTTACCGATACGACCGTAGATAACCATGATCTTATCGGAAGGGCATCTCTTGTATCTGGAGAAGAGCCAGAGCACAAAGGACATTACGATAAGTACGACTGCACAAATCAAAACAATAACAATGGGGTTCATAATTTTCCTCCGAAAAATTTATTTTTTATTTTTTAAATAT
>JAFOBR010000053.1 GCA_017381715.1 Clostridia bacterium | reverse complement strand
GGGACCCCGACAACAAATGCGAGAGGTGTTAATTCATCTCTCGCATTGTTGTTTTGTTAATATGTAGGGATTTGTAAAAAAACAAATCCCTTTTTATTTTGCGTTTCTATAAATTTTCAGTCGGTGGGCAGTAGAATACTACAGCTCCACACGCCTGAAAATTCATTCTGCTTTGTTTATACAGCCGCCCCGCCAAAATCAGACTTTCAGTTCTACAGACGGAACGTATCGAAAACGATTATACGGTTTTTTGCTCCGCAAAAAACTACCATCATTCCTCGTTCCTCGTTCCTCGTTTCTCGTTATAGAAAAAAACGGCTGATATTATCAGCCGTTTTTATTTATTTAACGAACTCTTCGTCCCAGTTGCCGTTGGTGAATATCTTGGTTGCCTTGCCGTCTTTCCAGCCGGTGATAGACAGATCTGCGCAGCCGATCATAAAGTCAACGTGGATCATACTTTCGTTAACGCCCTGCTCTTTAAGCTGTTCGCGGGTCATATCCTCGTAGCCAACAACAAGGTTGCCGAAGCCTCTGCCGATAGCAACGTGGCAAGCGGCATTTTCATCAAACAACGTGTTGTAGAAAAGTATGCCGGAGTTGCTTATGGGGCTATCGTGAGGAACCAGCGCAAGCTCGCCCAGCATCTTTGCGCCCTCATCGGATGCGATAAGCTGTTTAAGCACGTCCTCGCCCTTTTCGGCGGTTACCTTGGTCACCTTGCCGTCTTCAAAGGTGAAGGTAAAGTTTTCTACCAGATTTCCTCTTACGGAAAGAGGCTTGGTGGAAACCAGCGTACCCTCGCACTTTCCCGCGATGGGGGTGGTGAAAATTTCCTCGGTAGGCATATTGGGGTTGTAGTAAACGCCCTTGGTGGTTTCGCCGCCGCCCAGCCAGAGGATATTATTGTTCAGCCAGCAACGGAAATCCGTGCCGTTTGCGGATTTGTATTCAAGGTAATCAAACTTTGCATCGTTAAGACGGGCGCATTTATCCATAAAATCTGCGTTATGGTCTGCCCAAGCCTTTTCGGGGTCGCTGTTTGCATCGGTAATATAAACGGTGGAAAGAATGGTCTTCCACAGTTTTTCAACAGCGGTAGAGGTGCGCTCGCCGGGGAACACCTTTTTTGCCCAATCCTTGCCTGCGGCGGCAACGATAGTCCACTGGTAGTTATTATCCATTTCATCAAGATATTTTTTAAGTATCTTGTGGGTTGCCACAGAGGATTTCTGCATCTTTTCTCCGTTAACGCCCTTTAAAGCATCGGGGCCATCGGAGATAATGTTAATATATGCGGGGAGAGTCTTGTAGTCAAACGCCTGCTTTGCCTCCTGCCAATCGTGAACGTTGCAAAGGGTCTTTAAGGACTGATGTCTGTAAGCCATTTTGGTGGTATAGGAATAACGCCAATCTACACGTACTTCCTTTGCACCTGCTTTGTAGGCTTCTTCCACAACCATTCCTGCGAATTCGTGCATTTCTACGGATGCGCGTACAACAACGTACTGTCCCTTTTGCACGTTTGCGCCGGTACGAACTGCAAGGCGCGCGTATTTACGAAGGAGAGTTTTAGTCATTTGCCTTTTCCTCCACCTTGCGTACAGCCCACTTTGCGATCTGGATACGTGTGCGGTCTGCGCCGGTTTCGATAAGAACCATATCGTCCTTTACCTTAAGAACAACGCCGATAATTCCGCCAACGGTGGAAATGGTATCGCCGGGGGTAAGCTCATCCAGCATTTTTGCGGTTTCTTTTTCCTGCTTCTTCTGGGGACGGATGATCATAAAATAGAACACCGCTACCATAACTACAAGCATACCGACAGTCATTATCATAGATGCGGTATTGTCTACGGGTTCGCCGCTCTGGTCCAGAGTGGTGCAGGCGGTAAGCGCGAGGATGGTGAGAAGCGCCATTACGGCTGCTAAAATCTTTTTCATTTTGGTTTGTTCCTTTCAATAGGTAATTCTTTTAATATTTGTGCAGTAATTTGTGTTTTCGTCCACGGTGAAAACCACGCCGTTTATCATCATTTCACCTGCGGGCTGTTTTTTCTTTGTAAAGGTGCGGTCTGCAAACTTTATGAGTGCGGTTTCTATATCCGCGCCGATAACGCTTTCTCTTACTCCGCACATGCCCACATCGGTAATATATCCGCTGCCTCTGTCCAGCAGTCTTTCGTCTGCGGTGGCAACGTGGGTGTGAGTGCCGAAGATACACTGGATCTTTCCGTTAAAATAATATCCGAAAGCGTTTTTTTCGCTGGTGGCTTCTGCGTGGAAATCACACACCGCCACATCGTAATTCCCCTTTTCTTTTTCAAGCACCTTGTCCACCGTGTGGAAAGGGCTGTCGCAAGGGTCCATGGTTATCTGCCCCATGGCGTTTATAACCAAAACCCGCTTGCCGTTTTTTGCTTTTTGAATGGTGTATCCCCTGCCGGGTGCGGAAACGGGCAGATTAACGGGGCGAATGGTTTTTTCACAGTTGTTATCAAGGTATTCGTAAACCTCCGCCCGTTGCAGGGTGTGGTTTCCGCCGGTAATAACGTCTGCCCCGCAGGAAAACAGATCCTCGCAGGCGTTCGTATCCAACGTTGAATAATCGGAAGTGTTTTCCCCGTTGATAACCGTGAAATCAATATTGTGTTCTCTGATTATTTTGGATAAATACCCACAAACGTGCTTTACGCCCGAGGGAAATTGGATATCTCCTAAGCATAGTATGTTCATATTTGTTACCTCTTGATGTTTTTCAACGGGCGGTCGAGGACGTCCGCCCCTACGGTTATCGAACAGCCGTGGCTATTTGATAATTGCCGTAGTAATCGGCGGCTGGATCAGGTGGATGCAGAATGAACGAACCGAGCCGCCGCTGTAGTAACCTACTGCAAGGCGAGGACGCGCGGTGTGAAACAACGTGCGGGTTCGTTTATAGCGCAAAACATCTAAATACAGTGAAAACGGCGTTGAAGCGCCGTTTTCTTCCGCTATTTTTGTTTGTGTAATTTACGGTTTTCGCACACTGCGTTTTATACACCGTTTTGCGCGTTCTGCGCCGGCTGAACAGTCGCCCTATTTAGCGTAGTCGAAGCTTCTGGTTTCCCGTATAAGATTAACCTTAATCTGTCCGGGATATTCAAGCTCGCTTTCTATCTTCTTTGCAATATCTCTTGCAAGGAATACCATATCGTCGTCGCTTACGGCTTCGGGCTTGACCATTATGCGCACTTCTCTGCCTGCCTGAATAGCAAAGGCTTTTTCGGTGCCGTTGAAGGAGGTTGCGATCTCTTCCAGCTTCTGGAGACGCTTTATGTAGCTTTCCAGATTTTCTCTTCTTGCGCCGGGACGGGCTGCGCTTACAGCGTCTGCCGCCTGAACGATAACTGCGATAACCGTCTTTGCTTCCACATCGCCGTGGTGAGCTTCGATGGCGTGAACAACTTCTTTGGATTCTTTGTATTTTCTTGCAATATCTACACCGATCTGTACGTGGCTTCCGTCGATTTCGTGGGTCATAGCCTTACCGATATCGTGAAGCAGACCTGCACGGCGGGCAAGAACGGGGTCGATACCCAGCTCACTTGCGATCATACCTGCGATATGAGCCACCTCAACAGAGTGGCGGAGCACGTTCTGACCGTAGCTTGTACGGAAGCGGAGTCTGCCCAGGATACGAACCAGCTCGTGGTTGAGACCGTGGATGCCGGTTTCGATAACTGCCTGTTCGCCTTCCTTCTTTATGATCGCTTCAACTTCCTTGCGGGATTTTTCCACCATTTCCTCGATACGGGAAGGATGGATACGTCCATCGGAAATGAGCTTTTCCAAAGCAAGACGTGCAATCTCTCTGCGAACGGGGTCGAAGGTGGAGATGGTGATAGCTTCGGGGGTATCGTCAATAATAAGGTCAACACCGGTGAGTGTTTCGATAGCGCGGATGTTTCTGCCTTCTCTGCCGATAATTCTGCCCTTCATTTCGTCATTGGGCAGGTCAACAACAGAAACGGTAGCTTCTGCCACGGAATCTGCGGCGCAGCGCTGGATAGCCAGAGAAACGATATCTCTTGCTTTTTCCTCTGCGGTTTCCTTGTATTCCGTTTCAAGCTCGTTAAGACGGACAGCCATATCGTGTCTCGCATCGTCTTCCACACGCTTGAGCAGGCTCTCTCGTGCTTCTTCAACGGACATCTGGCTTATCTTCTGGAGCAGCTCCTCCTGCTCTGCACGGATAGCGTCGAGCTTTTCGGATTTTTGCTCGTTTTCTTTGATCTTTTTGTTTAACAGCTCGTCCTTTTTATCAAGGTTATCGGACTTTCTGTCCAGATTATCTTCTTTTTGCTGAATGCGTCTTTCCTGACGCTGAACTTCGTTTCTGCGCTCTTTGCATTCTTTTTCCGTTTCGGTCTTAATACGCAATGCTTCTTCGTTTGCGGAAACAATAGCTTCTTTTTTGAGGGTTTCTGCATCTCTCTTTGCATCCAGACGGATACGGGACGCTTCTTCCTCTGCAGAGCCAATCTTGCTTTCCGCAATCTTTTTGCGCATAAATACACCCAGCAGAATACCGATAGCAAGTGCGAGCACGCCAACGATCGTGGGAATAATGTACTGCATAGATCTTCCTCCATATATAGTAAACAAGTATTCCCTCGGAGAATATAAAAATATTAAATTGTAATAATAAAAGGCGCTTTGGGAGAATAAAAGCCCAAAATTCCTGATTTTATATAAAAAATAAATCTATATAAACCGAGTAACACTCGATATGTCAAGTATACTCCAAAATAGGCAAGATGTAAAGGAAAAACAGTGCGGATGAACAAAATGTTTACATTTTGTTCATAATTTGCTCGGTAAAACACTGTAGATCGAAACGCAAAATGTTTAATACGTAATTACAAATGCGAGAGATATTAGTTTATCTCTCGCATTGTTGTTTGTTGTTTAGGAAGGAATTTGTAAAAACAAATTCCTTTTTATTTGCGTTTCTACGCATTTTCGCTTCGCTGGCTGTAGGTTACTACAGCTCCCGCTTGCGAAAAAGCGTTCTACAGCGTTTTACCATCGCTCACTTCAGACTTTTAGTTCTATAGACGGAATGTATCGAAAACAATTATACGGTTTTTTGCTCCGCAAAAAACTACCGAAATTCCCGGGGTTCCCTGCAAAACCGCAGGTTTTGTGGGGTGGGTTCTTCATTCTTCATTTTTCATTCTTCACTAAAAAATCCCGCATTAAGCGGGATTTTTTGTTACGCTGTAAGCCCCATAAGGCCGATCATATAAATGCCGTAAACTACACCTATGAGTATTGCGCAAGCAAACAGAACGATAGCCCATACGATGATGCCGGTCTTTGCCTTTTTTGCTTTTGCTTTAAGCTCTTCGTTTTCGGGGTCAAGACGGAGAGCCTTGTTGCTCTTTACGCTTTTTACGATAGACATAATGAGAAGTATTGTTGCTACGGTCTGCAAAATACCGATGATCGCCAAAGCGGCGAGATAAATTACAAGCAATCCTCCGATTGCTCCTGCTACTGCGGGCATAATAAAAATCTCCTGTTTATGTTTATATTTTTGTTGTTTTGCGGTTTTACATTGCGGCGTTGAAGATTGCCAGCAGAATTATGTATGCAAAATAGGTTACCAGCACCATAGTAACGCATGCTACTGCAACTGCGATCCAGATGAGCATATTTTTCTTGCACTTTTTTGCATCCTCTGCAAGTGCGGTGTTGGCGGGATCAAGCTTTAATGCTTTGTTTGTCTTTACGGATTTTACGATGGAAAGAATAATCATAATCTGCGCACCGGTACCGCCAAGACCGAATACGGCGGAAAGCACAAAGTATAAAATGCCAAGTATAGCGTTCATTCTTTTAAATTTCTCCTTTTGTATGTATTTACAATTATTATATATGCTTTTGCGAAAATGTCAAGAATACCTTTAATAAAAATAGTTTTTGCGTGCGCGCAAAAAACCACCGTCGTTCATAGTTGTGTTTGACATTTTCCTTTATTCGTTGTATAATATCTTGTTATTATTTTTTTGAGGAAAAACAAAAATGGCTGTATATTTTGATTACGCGGCGACACACCCCACGGAAAAAGAAATAATAGAAAAAAGCTTTTTGTACACAGGTAATCCCTCCAGCCCTCACGGGTGCGGAATAGATGCCCGCAAGGCGTTGGAAAACGTGCGCTTGGCTCTGGCAAAGGCTTTGGGCTGTACCGGCGAAGAGGTTTACTTTACCTCCGGCGCCACAGAATCCAACAACACCGCCATTTTCGGCGTGTGCAAGGCGAAAAAACGGTTTTCCACCCGTATCGTAACCGATGACAGCCAGCACCCATCCGTATCCGAGCCCATAAAGGCTTTGGAGCAGGAAGGCTGGGAGGTTGTGCGGGTTTCCACCAAAAACGGCGTACACGATGAAGCCGAACTGCGGGAAGCCTTTTCCTGCCCCGTAGCGCTCGCTTCCTTTATGTCGGTAAACAACGAAACCGGTGCCAAGTACGATATTAAAAAGATTAAAAAACTGATAGATATAAGCGGTTGCGGTGCCCACCTGCATTTGGACGCTGTGCAGGGATTTGCAAAGTGCGACAGCGTTTCCGAATACCGTCTGTGCGACAGTATCTCCGTTTCCGCCCACAAGATCGGCGGTTTTAAGGGAACGGGCGCGCTTGTAATAAAGAAAAACGCAAAGATAAAGCCTCTTATCGTGGGCGGCGGTCAGGAAAAAGGCTTCCGCAGCGGGACGGAGAATTTAAACGGTATCCTATCCTTCGGGGAAGCGCTGAAGCTGTATGATGCGGAAAAGCTGCCCGAAAAATATTCCCAAACACTTTCCGCTTTAAAAGAAGTGCCCTACCTTGAATTCAACCTGCCGGAAAGCAGATGCAGCCATATAATCTCCTGCATAGCCCGTGGGATAAGAAGCGAAACGCTGATCAACTTCCTTTCCGCAAACGGAGTGTACTGCTCCGCTTCCTCCGCCTGCTCTACACGGGCAAAGGGTAACACGGTGCTTGAAGCGTTCGGAGTTAAACAAGAGGACATTATCTATGCTCTGCGCATAAGCATTTCACCCAAAACAACTACAGAAGATATACTCACCCTTAAAGATGCGCTTTTGCAGGGTGGAGAAAGGCTTTTAAAATGAAAGAGATAATTTTACTTAAATATGGCGAATTGGTGCTTAAGGGATTAAACCGTTCCACCTTTGTAGCTCTTGTTGAAAAGAACGTGCGCAAAAAATTAAAAGAGGTGGATGGTGAATTTTCCCTTGAATATTCCCAGTCCACCATGTGCATTACCCCCTCGGATGATGCGGATATCGACACCGCATTTGAAAAAATGCTTACGGTTTTCGGTGTTGTGTCCGTTTGCAGAGGATACAAGTGCGAAAAGGATATAAACCAAGTACTTGAGGCGGTGCGTGAGCACGCTTATGAGCTGGTTGGAAATAAAAAGACCTTCAAATGCAACGCAAAACGAAGCGATAAAAAGTTCCCTTTAAAATCTCCCGAAATTTCCGCACTCTGCGGTGAGGTTATATTGGAAGAGGTTGGGGGCATCAAGGTTGACGTTAATAACCCCGAGGTTATCGTGACCGCAGAAATACGTGATACCGCCGCATACGTTCACGGCAACGGAGTGAGAGGCGCAGGCGGTATGCCCACGGGCAGCAGCGGAAGAGGACTTCTTTTACTTTCCGGCGGTATTGACAGCCCCGTTGCAGGATATATGATCGCAAAACGAGGTGTCACCGTGGACGGACTGTATTTCGATTCCCCGCCCTATACCTCGGATCTGGCAATGGAAAAGGTTACCTCCCTTGCAAGACGTATAAAGGATTATACCGGCAGTATGTTTTTGAACGCCATAAGCGTTACGGAAATTCAGGAAGAGATAATGAAAAACTGCGAAGACCGTATGCTTACTCTCCTGCTCCGCCGTTTTATGATGCGGATCGCAGACAGAGTGGCAAAGGAATTCGGTCAGCAAGCGCTTATCACCGGTGAATCCTTGGGTCAGGTGGCTTCCCAGACCTTGGAAGCACTTACCGTTACCAACGCTGTGCCCACCCTCCCCGTGCTCCGTCCCTGCATCGGTATGGATAAAGTGGAGATAACCGATATCGCCCGCAAGATCGGCACTTTTGAAACGTCTATCCTCCCTTATGAGGATTGCTGTACCGTGTTCACCCCCACGCATCCCCTCACCCGCCCCACACTCGAACAGATAGAGGCGGAAGAACAGAAGCTGGACGTGGAAGGGCTTATACAGCGCGCCATGGAAACGAGAAGAGTAATAAAAATATAAATCCCCCCAAAAAAGGTTTTTTGGCGGGTATGTGCGGAATCCGTTGCGTATCACGAAAAACGCTTTTTCGGGGACCCCGAAAAAACGGCAATAAAAAAATCCAACTCAAACGAGTTGGATTTTTTGGCAGCGGTACTAGGATTCGAACCCAGACATACAGAGTCAGAGTCTGCTGTGCTACCTTTACACAATACCGCTATATTTTCCGTGCCCGAGTATTGTATCACACTCGTGCAGGGTTGTCAAGTGTTTTTTTAATAAAATGAAATAAAATCCTCACAAACTCCCCGCGAAACCCACATCTTCAATTTCCCGCAAGTGAGTTGACTTTAAGTAAAAAACGTTATATACTTATAAAAAAGGCGGTGAAGTATAATTGAAGATAGTTTTCTTTAAAAACGAAGCGCATTTTCATCCCCGTATCTCCTATTGCTGCGATAACGCAGAGTTTTACTTGGAAACCAAGCTTACAAAATATAAAAACCTTTTGGTGTTTGCTTTTGCTGTTCCGTTATTTATTTTTGTTGTTGTTAATTACGAAACGTTTAAAAGTAATCGGCTGTTGTTGCTCGCCGTTGCTTTTTTATCCTTGCCCGTACACGAGCTCTGCCACGCTCTTTATTGCTGGATTGCCGGCAAAAAGGTAGAAAGAATGTGCTTTTTTCCATATAAACAGTTTGTTACAAAGCCCATCGCCTACGTAAAACCCGCTTTTGACGTTTGGAAAAAGTATCAGGTAGTTCTGTTTAATTTGTTTCCGTTTATTATATTATCTGCGGTTCCGTCGGTTTTGGCAATTTTTTGCCCGCCTTTAAGAATGTGGCTTTTGTTGATCTCTTTGCTTAACCTCAGCACTTCGGTTTTCGACATTGTTTCTGTAATTCATTATTTGCGTTTTCCCAAGGGTCTTCTTTACTTTTTGCAATTTACTTTAAAAGTTACAGACAAAGAAAAGCCTGTGACCATACATCGGATAATGGTCACTCCGAAATTGGATAAGATTTATCATAATTGCTTTGTTTATTCCGAAAATAAGCTTACCCAAACGGAAAACGTATACGATACCGACGAAACCATTATCTTGAAGCAGGAATTCAAAGAGCAATTTAACATGGAATAGTTTATGTTGCTAAAGCAACGTTTCGGTAGTTTTTTGCAAAGTGCAAAAAACATTTTTATTAAAAACATGGGACAAACGATATTGCGCTTTGCATAAGCGTATGATATAATGTTTTTAAGAAAGGCGGTGTTTTCTATGGAAAAAGTGATTATTACAAAAGCGGAAATAGAAAAGGATATTATCCACGCTATAAAGCATCCTGCCCGCACTCCCCGATGGTTGTATTTTGTGGGATGTGCGGCTTTGTTCGCTGTGATGCTGGGAATAGCATTTTTGGAGCATTACATAGGGAAAGCGGCGTTTTTTCTGCCCGCAGTGGTTTTGTTTGCCATCCTTTTACTGCCCTTAGTGAAATATGGTTTAAGGGACAGAAAAGCCGCCAAGGTTTCCATAGATAATTACGTTGTTAAAAAATCCGTGGTAAAGAAGAAAAAGCACGAAAGATACGTTAAAATTTCAAAACGCAGAATTACCGTGGTGAATAACTACAACATTTTCTTTGAAAAAGAACGTGTTTGGCGTATTCCCGATGAGCTTTATTGGTGGAGCGAAAAATGCCCTATGTCCGATATTTCGGTTTTTGAAAAGACCGAGCAGGGCGACGTTTATTATACGGTCTGCGAAAAGAAAAGCGGTAAGATAGTTATGGCGTATAACACCGAAATTTTTGAATACGAAGCATAACCCAAAGTCCGCACATCACAACCGTCTATAGAACTCAAAGTCCGCACAGACAACCGTCTATAGAACTCAAAGTCTGCGGGAACAAGCGATGGTAAAACGCTGTAGAAAATGCTTTTTACGAGTGGGGAGCTGTAGTATTCTACTGCCCCCCGAGTAAAAACATTTAGAAACGCAAATAAAAAGAAATTCGTTTACGAATTTCTACCTAAACAAAAACAAAAATGCGAGAGATAAAATAAAATCTCTCGCATTCTTATTACGTATTAAACTTTTTTGCGTTTCGTTCTACAGTGCTAATCGGGGTCCCTGCAAATGCGAACAGCATTTGTGGGGTGATTTTTACCGAGCGCAATTATTTCTGCGCTGCGGCTATAATTGCATAGAAGTCGGGAGCCTTCAGAGATGCGCCGCCGATAAGTCCGCCGTCTACGTTAACCTTGCCGAGAAGCTCTTCTGCATTCTTTGCGTTCATAGATCCGCCGTACTGGATAGTGGTAGCTTCTGCAACGGATGCGCCGTAAAGAGAAGCAACAACGTTTCTGATCACGCCGCAAACCTCGTCTGCCTGATCGGAGGTAGCGGTTTTGCCGGTGCCGATAGCCCAAACGGGTTCGTATGCGATGATAACGTTTTTCATCTGCTCTTCGGTAACGCCGAGAAGTGCTACCTTGGTCTGGAGAGAAACGGTTTCATCGGTAATGCCCTGCTCGCGCTGTTCGAGAGTTTCGCCAACGCAGAGGATAACCTTAAGACCTGCTTCGAGAGCAGCCCTTACGCGGAGGTTTACGGTAACGTCGGTTTCGCCGAAGTACTGTCTTCTTTCGGAGTGGCCGATAATTACGTATTCAACACCGATAGCGGTGAGCATGGAAGCGGAAATTTCGCCGGTGTATGCGCCGGATGCTGCAAAATGCACGTTTTCTGCGCCAACCTTGATGGGAGAGCCCTTTGCTGCTTCCATAACGGGAACGAGGTCAACGTAAGGAACGCAGGTTACGATTTCGCAACCGGAAACGTCCTTGCCTTCGATCTCTGCTTTGATAGCGTTTATAAGTTCAACTGCTTCTGCAGGAGTTTTGTTCATTTTCCAGTTTCCTGCGATAACAGCTCTACGGGTAGCTTTGTTCATAGTAAATACTCCTAAATTATTATACTTCAAAAATTAACGATGAACTATAAACTATGAACTATGAACTTCGGAAGATTTTTGCCTCTATGGGCAAAAATCAACCATTAGTTCCTCGTTTCTCGTTCATCGTTCATAGTTTTATTTATCGTTAAGGCAAGCTATACCGGGAAGCTCAAGTCCTTCAAGGAACTCAAGAGAAGCTCCGCCGCCGGTAGAAATGTGGGTGATCTTATCGCCAAAACCGAGAGTCTGGCAAGCTGCTGCGGAGTCACCGCCGCCTACGATAGTGATTGCATCGGAATCAGCGAGAGCCTGTGCAACTGCCTTGGTACCAACTGCGAGAGTGGGGTTTTCAAATACGCCCATAGGTCCGTTCCAGATAACGGTCTTTGCGCTCAGAACAGCGTTAGCAAACAGTCCCTTGGTTGCGGGACCGATATCAAGACCCTGCATATCTTCGGGAATAGCATCGGAAGAAACGGTAATGGTTTCGATCTCTGCATCAATAGGATCGGGGAAGGACTTTGCGCAAACGGTGTCTACGGGGAGGAGAAGCTTTACGCCCTTTTCCTCTGCCTTTTTCATCATTTCTACGCAGTAATCAAGTTTGCTTTCGTCCAAAAGGGATTTACCGATACCCTTGCCCTGAGCCTTGAGGAAGGTATATGCCATACCGCCGCCGATTATAAGAGTATCAACCTTTTCGAGCAGGTTGTTTATAACGTTAAGCTTATCAGAAACCTTTGCGCCGCCGAGAATAGCTACCAAAGGTCTGTCGGGATCGGCAAGAGCCTTACCCATAATGGTGATCTCTTTGTTTATAAGATATCCGCATACTGCAGGGAGATAATCTGCTACGCCTGCGGTGGAAGCGTGTGCTCTGTGTGCGGTGCCGAAAGCATCGTTTACATAGATATCTGCCATATCAGCCAGTTTCTTGGCAAATTCGGGGTTGTTCTTTTCTTCTTCTGCGTGGAAACGAACGTTTTCGAGCAGCATGCATTCGCCGGACTTAAGAGCAGCAGCCTTTGCAACTGCGTCTTCGCCTACAACGTCCTTTGCAAGTGCAACTTCGATACCGAGGCACTCGGAAAGACGCTTTGCAACGGGAGCGAGAGTATACTTCATATTGAACTCGCCCTTGGGTCTGCCAAGGTGAGAGCAAAGGATTACTGCTGCGCCGTTTGCAAGGAGATACTTGATGGTGGGAAGTGCGCCCTGAATACGGTTATCGTCTGTAATAACGCCGTCCTTAAGGGGTACGTTGAAATCGCAGCGAACAAGAACTTTTTTGCCCTGAACGCTGATATCCTCTACGGATTTCTTATTTACGTTGGTCATTTTATTCACCTCATAAATTTATTTCTTTTCAATTAATTATCTTACCATATTATGCCGATAAATGCAAGAGTTATTTGAACTTTTCGGCTGTTTGTTCCATTTGCGCATCCTGCCAGCGGATATATTTACCAAGGTCTATATTATCCGTTACGGAGGTGGCAATAAGCTCTCTTCCCACGCTGTTTATATTATATATGGAAGAATACAGCTCGGTAATGGGATAGTGAACTGTGTTGAACACCTCATACATCATTACGGTGTTTGCGTTATCCGAGGAATTGTGGGTGATATAATATCTGTGCAGGGTAGGCTCTATTTCACGGGATGCGAGTATCCAGGCGGAAAGCACCAGACCTGCGCTGTAGCTGTCCTCGTTTGCTTTGGGCACGGCTACGCACAGCGCTTCCGTTACGGGAGAATAGTAGTTTTCCTGCTCTGCGCTTGTTTTGGGCAGAGGGAGTATCTCCCAATCGAAGCCCTCAATTTTGTTTTCCCCAAGGAACTGGTTGAAATAGGTTACGCAAAACAGCACTCTTTGGTTCAAAAATGCTTCTTTTGTGTTTACCGACGAGGATTCTGTAAGCTTTGTACTGCTTTCTATAAGCTTTTTAACTGCGTTTGTGGCTTGCTTGCCCAATTCGTAATCGAATTCCGCCTTTAAAGGCTTGCCCATGGTTTCTCCGAAGTATTTTATACCCGAACCGTTCCAGAACACGTTGGTAAGGCTTTTTGTATCCAGACCGACAGAGGTATAACCGAATATATCTTTTTCCAAATCTCCCGTAGGCTTGCCCGCCACGGTGGAAACGGCGTTTATATATTCAAACATTTTATCTACCGTCCACGTGCCGTCATCCACGGAATATGCAGGGTCACGCATGCCCTTGGATTTTATAAGATCTCGGTTTGCGTAAACCACAAGGGAGTTTTGCTGGGTAAAGTTAAACGTACCCGTAAGCATAAACAGAGAGTTGTTTATGGTCTGTTCCTCTGCATCTCCGCCCAAAGCTTTTGCGGCTTCGGAAAAATAGGGCAGCGACCACATATTTGTAAGACATCCGTTTACCGAAGCGGTAGCTCCGTCCTTTGAAGGCATTATAACTATATCGGGACAGTTTTCACCGCTTTGCAAGGCGTTTTTTATTTCAGCCGCCGTCTTTTTCACAATAACGATGGTGGTATCAAACTTGTTTTCGATAGAATCAATACGCTCCTGCATTACCTTCTTTAATGCGGTGTCATAAGCGAGATTCGGATCGGCAACAGAAAGGTCGGTTGTCCAGATGACCGTTTCCGCCCCGTCGAAGTGACCGTCCGGCAACACCGCAAGAGGATCCAACGGCAAAGAGGGCTCTTCCTTTTCTGTGTCGGATACGATTTCGGATATTTCTCCGCTTACGTTTTGTATTTCTCCCCCTGTGCAGGACACCAGCAGCAGACAGGAAAGAAGTATGATAAATAGCTTTTTCATATTATCTCCAAGAATTGTTTCACGTGAAACAGCGTTGGAAACTAGGAACTATGAACTAGGAACGAGGAACTTCGGAGGATTTTTTGCTAAAGGCAAAAAATCTACCATTAGTTCATAGTTCATCGTTTATCGTTCATAGTTGCGTTTGCGCTTCGCGCAAACGCCGTTTCACGTGAAACATTGATTTTCTACCTATATAATATATTATACTTGCTTTATAGTCAATGGCAAAAATGTAAACAAAAGGCTCTCCGTGTTGGAGAGCCTTGTTTTTGAATGTGGGGTAAAATTATTCGGATACGGTTTCAGAAACTGCTTCGGAAACTGCATCTTCGGAAACTGCATCAGAAGCTTCTTTTTCTGCTTCGGAAACGTCCTTAGATTCGTCAACGGTAGAAGTGTTGGAAACTTCGGTCTTGGAAGTTTCGGTCTTAGAGGTGTTGGAGGTCTCGTCCTTGGGCTCGTACTGAGCGAAGAAGAGAGCGAGAACGGAAACAGCGAAAACTACGCAAGCGATAACGGTGAGCTTGTTAAAGAAAGCTTCCTTGGAAGAGGACTTGTTGCGTTCATAGTAAGAACCGCCGTTGCCGCCGGAAATAACACCGGACATACCTTTTTTGCCGTTGTTGAAAAATGCGATAAGTACGATAACTACGAGAGCTGCTGCGAGAGCGATGCCGCCGAGAATGTATAAAAGTGCGTTCATTTATATTTTCCTCCGAAAAGCCGTGAATTTATGGCTTGTTTTTCTTTTTTTATCTTGCCCTGCCCCATTCTCAGGTGCGCAAACGGGCACTTTGGTATGATAGCACAAACCCGAAGATTATGCAATACCTATGTAAAAAGTTAATAAAATGTTCACAAACTGTTCACAAACAGCTTTATTCCTTGTTTTGTCTGCGAGCCTTCAGTTCCTTTAGTTTTTGTTCGTTTTTGGTGTCTGTCACGTCTTTTTTAACTTTTTTTATCACTCTTACGGTAAACGCTGCCAGACAGTACAAAAAGTAAAGTCCCACAAGCACCGCCACAACGATGAGTACGGTTTTTGCTGTTTGGCTGAACAGCATGCTTTCCACGGTTTCAAAGAATTTTATTACGGTATCCGTATCCACGTTGTCTGCCGCCAGCAGAGGAGTGGAGCCGATAACCGTTCCGTTAAGTATAAATTCCGCCATTCCCAAAGTTTCTCCTTTCGTAACAGGGGCTTTAACTGCGTAATGTTCTTTTCCGTCCTTACCTAAAAGGGTGTAAACACGGTTTGTATCGTAGTTGATCTTTATTTCCAGACCGGAAAGATCGTCGCCTACCAGACTTATGGTCTGTATCTTGTTTTGCGCGCACACAACCAAGTGGTCGGTGTTTCTGCCCTGCTCCAGCAGGATTTCGTCCACAGCGTCCCCCGCAAGGCAGAGATTAACGTATGCATATCTGCTTTTTGCCCAGCTTATCAGATTTTTTACGTCGGTATACGGGTTTTTGCCTTCATCAAAATACCGCACGCCCTCTTCGTCATAAAGGTACATACATCCGTCAAGCACCACGACAATGTAGGTAAGCGGTCTGTCCTCCACGCTGGTGGCAACGCAGTAGTTACCGGATGCAAAGGCTTGCCCCGCAAAAAATCCTCTTGCGCCCTTAAGGTAGTTGCCCGGCATAATACGCTCGGAAAGCAGATAGTTGCGGGTGTGAATGGTGCTTCCCTGCAAAACGTAATAGCCTACGGCGGAGGATATGAACAGATCGTATCTGTTATAAAACTGTGCGCAGATAAGGGCTACGTCCTTCGCCGTGGTGGCGTTACCCATATCTCCTCTGCCCAAGGGTTCTTTGTAGCGTGTGTCGGTACAGCCGATCGATTCGGCGTATGCCGTCATTTCCTTGGCAAATTCACCGTATTCTATCCCTTTTTTCTCGCAGTATGCGTGAATAAGAGGATTTATGGCATCGTTTGCCCAGGAAACGCACACCGCTTTTATAAGCTCTTCTATCTTATAGGTGTTGCCCGCTTTAAGCCCGATCATAGGTGTTGCGGGGTTTGATGCGGCGCCGATATCGGTAAGATGCTCTTTCTTAACCGTTATCACCGAGTTGAGCTGGGTGGAAAAAAGATCGTATATGAGTATAAGCGCGGTCATTTTTGCGCTGGTAGCCGCTTCCGCACGGGCATCGCCCTTGTGATCATAAACGAAAGTACCCGTCTGGGGGTTATATATTACCGCTTTGCAGTTTTCGTAAATAACCGGCTCGCCGCTTTCGGGCGCGGAAATATCGGATGTTTCTCCGCTTTCCTCCCCAAACACGGAAAAAGAGCAAAACAGCATGGCGGATATTAAAAATAAACATAAAAATATTTTTTTCAAGGTGTTTGCTTCCTTATAGTTATATATGATCATTATACAAAACCCAAGAGGAATTGTCAATATACAAAAGAATACATAAGAAAACACCTTCGGTACTTGGTTAACCGAAGGTGTAACGCTTTATTCAATTATATTTTCAACACCGAAGAGGGCGAGAAGCTCGATAATACGGCCGCGGGTGGCAAGGGCGTCGTTTTCGGGAGAAGATTCGTCGGGAATAAGGTTTGAATACATAAAGTTTCCGAAATCAAAATCCGCGGGGTTGCCGAAATAACCCATATAATATTTATTTTTATTGGGGTTTTCTTCTTTTCCGTCGGTAATAAGCAGGTCGGTTTTATCTTGGGCGCGTAAAACACCCAGATATCTTGCGTGGAATGCGGTTACGTTAAAATCCGCAATAACCTTGGCAGTAAAGGGCTGTTCCCCAAACACGGTGTTATAAAAATTCTCTGCCGTGCCGAAGTCTGTTTCCAGCACCAGAACGAGAGAGTTGTCCAAAATACCGCCGTCATAGGAGATAAGCACCAGAGTTTCTTTGCCGCTTTCATCTATGGCAAGAAAGTACATCACATAAGGCTCTTTAGTGGAAAAAGACAAGGTGATATCAGTGTTTTTTATGTTTCTTTCGTCCTGCTTAACGCTGTCTGCGGGAGGGAGATCCCCCGGCACGGGCTCACCGGACGGCTCGGTCTGTGAGGAAACGCTGCTGCCCTCGAAGTTGCTTTCCGTAAGAAAGCGGTATATGCTGTTTTCGGGGCATATCCAATCCTTGCTCACCCCGCCGTCCTCGGCAATATAGTTCATATCGTAAACTACTTTGCTTTCGTCCTTTTCGGCAACCGGCGGCTTTGCGGGGCTTCCTGCCTGACAAGCGCAAAAGGACAACGCAAAAGCGAGGATCAAAACAGAAATAACAATTCTTTTCATAAACACAACTCCTTTTTTCTTCGTTTGGGGCAAAATTCTGCCTACATTATATATACCGTCAAAAAAACCGTTTGGTTTCAGAAAAAAGGAAAATATTTTTAAAAAACAAAGCAGACACGAAGCCTGCTTTGTTGGTCGGGTAAATTTTAATACAAATAATGTTTAACCGACAATTGTCGCTTTGAAGCTTTTGCAAAGCGGACAATCGAACAGTCCTTCCTCTTCCATAGCGCTGTCGTCGCGGGGGACAAGTTCGAATTTTACATAGTATCCGCTTTTTTCTGCATATTCGATCAACTTTTCTATGTCTGCGCCGGATAGATAACCGCAAAAAACTCTTACCCCGTCTTCGGCTCCTCTGACAGAAAAGGTTTGGATCTCTAAAGGAATATTGCCTGCTTCGAGCCAATTACGGATCTCGTCCTCGTCTGCGAAATCGAATTTTGTTTCGACGGTTATTGTTGATTCATCGTACTTATCAGCATAATATGCATACATCATCACGTGAATTAAAACTTCATACTTGCTGTGAGCATCGACAATGTCTTTAAAAACCGGACTGTAATTCGGATATTCGGGCCATTCGTTTGAATATGCGCCGCCTATACTATCACTGTGGAGAGGCCAGCCCTTAAGAAAATCCCAGTCGTAATCGGTTCCCCATGGTTCGATTTTTTCTGTTACTTCGCTTTCCTGCCGTGATACCTCTTCGGGAATCACGCTTGCATTTTCGCCCGTATCGTTTTTGCTTACGTCTGTCTTGTTCCCGTCGGGCGCATTACAGCCTGCAAAAACGGAAACAAGAAGAAAAAGGCAAAGTAAAATACTTGTAAATTTAATTAGTTTCATACGTTTGTTTCCTTTCTGTGTTAAAAGTTAATACCACCAAGCAAAGCCAAAATATGTGCGTGTGTTTGAACCTGTTGTTCCGATCTCTACAGTATAATTTCCGTATCCGTATACATCGGGGTCAAGCTCAAAAATAATCATATTTGTTCTGCCATCATATTCAAATGTTAATTCCTGTCCGTTTGGCGTAGTTACGGTGATGCTCAAATTTGCAATATCGGCGTCTACTGCAGGATTGCCTGTGTGATTGCTTCCAGAATACCAAGTAGATTTAAGCCATACCAACGATCCGCGGACAAACGCTGCAGAACTCGGCGCGTTAAAAGTATATGTTTTCGGTGTCGTAGAGGATGCGGAGAAAGCAGAGCTTGCAAAAGTTCCGCGGTAGCTTACTTCTGTACAAGCCAGCGCATTTACACAACCGGCACCGTATTTATCGAAATTATTTGTGTTTGCAGAAGTGTATCGGCGTGAGGGGTGGTCTATTGCAGCGGTCAAAATTGCTTTGGTTAAGTCCTGTAATACCGCCAAAGAAGGATACTGCTGTATAAGCTGTGCAACAATGCCCGTTACGTGAGGTGCTGCAATGCTTGTGCCCGATACGGGTTGGAAAATTCCGCTCACATTATGGAAAGTGCTTGTGCTAATATTTTCTCCGGGTGCAACTATATCCGGCTTGTTGGGCGGCGTAACGCTGCTGGCAACCTTGATTTCATTGTAACAAGAAGTTGCGGCGAGCACATCACTAATTAATGATGTTGTGTTTTTATCATCAAGATTTCCCACCGCTATTACATTGTATGCAAGGGCGGGGTGTGTAACATAAGGTTCGTCCACAAGACTCTCTGGATTGTAATTTCCGGCAGAAGCGACAAAATGCACGCTGTGGTTATGCGCAATATGATCAAACCATTTTTCGACTTCGGTATATTTTCCTGCTCCGTTATCGAGAATTATTCTTCCACTCATATTTATAACGTGCACGTTTTGAGACAACAGCCATTCTACAGCAGCATAAACTCTATTAGAATCTTCGTTATCGCCCAAAGCGGCGCTATAGAGAGAAGCATTAGGAACTATACCTTTGTATTTGCCGTTTTCTCTGGTATCATTTGATACCATGACTTCTGCTACAGAAACAGCGTGAAGTATGTCATCCGAACTGTAACTCACGCCGTCTGTGTTCGTTGCCCGTAACGCATGCGAAACCCACGAAACAGCGTTTTCGTCTTCGGAAACAGGAATTCCACATTCCACCATACCGATTCTTATTCCCGCTCCGTTATATCCAAGAGTATCACGAGTATAATTTGCATCTACAGTCGGCACACTGGTGCTCATCATATTTTCCGCTTTCATTTTAGGAGAATACGATATGATGTTAACCATCGAATCCTTTGCCAGCGTTTCTATCTGTGATTTGGTAAGGCTCACCACTATCATAGGCGCATAAGAACAAACGTATGCGTCTTCTTTGGATTTTGCTTCAGTAAGGAAGGTATATTTCCCTGCAAATTTTTGGTTTGCGCTTTGCTGTTTTTCCGCATACAGCTTGCGTTCTACTGCGATATATTCGTTTACGTCGTCCAAGGTAACGGTATCGCCTTTGCCTTGCTCAACAAGGGCACGTATGCTCTCTTTGTTATATCCCGTTTTCTTTAACGCCAGTTCCTCAACCTCTGCGGAATCGATTTCCTCCGTCCATATACTTACGGGAATTTTATCTGCAGCTTTTGAAGCGTTCATCACTTCGCGGAGCTCGGGGGCAATAACGTCATTTGCGTTTGAAAGCTGTGCATCCGCACTTGAAAGTACGGTCAGGCACGAAAGGGAGAGCAGACACACGATTATAAAGGATATAATGCGTTTTTTCATTTTTAATACCTCTCTGTTTTGGTTTTAGATTGTTCGTGTTTGTATGCTGTGAGATATCCGAAACCATGGGTACCGCCGCCTTTCATAAGTATATTTGAAAAAGATTATATTTTTCCATATCCATATTACCATATTATTCTGGATATGTCATTGTGCAAAAACACCGAATATACCGAGCCTTTTTTATGCAGGGAAAACAAAGGCGAAAATTAACCGTGTAAAAATTTGACAAATCGGCATTGATGTGATATACTTTAATCAAAAGAACAAATGTTCGGAAAGGAAAAGTATGGTAGAAGTAAAGGTAAAGGTGTTTAAAGACAGGCTGGAAACGGAAGCGACCCTTGTAAAGCGGCTGTGCGGGGGAGAACGGGTGTGTCTTGCTTTGCTTGTGCCCGAGGAACTGCAGGGGGATCATTCCTATTATCTGCGGTTTTCCACGGCGCAGCAGGCGAAGCGGGGAGGGATGTCGGTAACGGAAAATTTAAGTTGTAAAAACGGTGTGATAAATTTTGTCTTGCCCCGCGCCCTTACGGAAACCGAAAATCTGGGCATACAGCTTTTAGCGGTAAAGGGCAGGGAAAGGGTGTTTTCCCCCGTGTTAAAGACGGGAATTACTTTTTCCGAAACCCGACGTTGCAAAAAAGACGGCGGAAAAAAGCTTTTAAATTTTTACGATATCAATGATTATGCGGCGAGGAAGAGAGAACTGCCGTTTTGCGTGTAAGCGAACAGACGGCTGGGACACGTTCATTTGGCGCATATAACTATGAACTAGAAGCACCCCAAAAATGCAAGCATTTTCGGGGACCCCGCAACGATGAACGATGAACTATGGTAGTTTTTGCGTTACGCAAAAACATTTAAATGAAATTCGAAATTCGCATTAAGCGAATTTCTTCCGAAGTTCCTAGT
>JAFOBR010000052.1 GCA_017381715.1 Clostridia bacterium | reverse complement strand
CTATACGGTTTTCGTATAAAGATAAATTCACGCACCAGCTTTCATCGGAAAGCTGAATTTCATTAACCAAATCGGTCTGCCCGTTTTTAACGGAATGAATTATAATTTTCTGCTCGCATACCGTATCACCGTATATGCTGTACAGAGTGTATATAAAGCTTCCGTCCGTAACCGAATGGCTATCTACGCTTGACGTATCCCACGAAGATGTTATTGTGAATCCATCGTTTCGCGTGTCAACAATTTCGGTGTTTTCGTTTTCCGTGTTGCTTACATTTTCTAAAGCATCGCTTTCCTCGGGCAGGGATACTTGCCCCCTTATTTCGCTTTGCTCTGTGCTTTCTTGCTGTTTAGGGATTTCCTTCCCGCAGGAAACCAGAAACAGACAAAGTAATAAAGCAAACAAGGATGTTATGCGCTTTTTCATTTGCCGCACTCCTTTCAAAAAATGTTTTTTATTCTAAAGAGTCAATAAGCGTGAAATCATTAAGATTGTAAGATTCTGCTACCGTACCTTCTTTGCCGCCGAAGGTGAATACGTAGATATAATCCCCTATTCGTATTCCTCTTAATTTTGAAATAAAATCATCGGTATATACAGCCTCGCCCAAAAGCTCAAAACCGTTTTCGCCGTAAAGATATGCGGCGTATACAAGCTTTTCTGTATAAACGGTGTAAGTCGTATTGGCTGTTTCGTCATATATCGTTTCGTTTCCGTACGTTCTGTAAGGGAACATTATAAGGTTTCTCGTGGCATCTACCACAACCGCTTTAAGCACGTCATCGCTGAAATAGGTGTTTTCATCCAAAAGAAGGGTGTGCTTTTCGCAGGTGTTTTTTGCATCGGAAATATCGAACATACTCAGCTTGAGTCCTTTTCTCCAGCCGGTATTTTCATCCGCATCGTATCCGAATCCGAACAGCATATCTTCACCGAATTTCTGGAGATAAGTGGAAAAACCGGGTATCTTTAATTCGGAAAGTATTACGGGATTTTCGGGGTCGGAAAGATCCAGTGCATAAAGAGGATCCGTCTGTCTGAAGGTTACCACGTAGGCGGTTTCTCCGTAAAATCTTACGGATTTGACCTGCTCGCCCTTGCCCATTCCCGTAACCTCGGAAACGGTGTTCAGGTCTTTATCGAGAATTATCACTGCGTTATCATTAGTAGAGAGACGATTTACCGCAATCCGCAGATAACCGTTGTATTCATCAAAGGAATATTGATTAAGGTACGTGCCGTCGACGCAAACCGTGCCTGTATGCTTGGGGTTGCCGTTTTCAAGGGAAAAACGGTTTACCGTGGTACAACGGTTGTATCTGTCGGTTTCTTCATTATAAACATACTGCTTTGAATAGACGTACAAGGTATCTGTATCCATATAAACTCCGGCACCCACGTCCATTAAAGCGGCGGTGTTGAATTCTTGTGTAGTTAAGTCCAAGCCGGAAACAACGGTAAAGCCCATGGAGGGAAGATATTCGGGAATAAGAATGTTTTCGGCTTTAACGGTGCTTCCTTCGTCTATACCCGAAACGGGCAGTCGGTCTTTTACGGTATCTTCGGT
>JAFOBR010000051.1 GCA_017381715.1 Clostridia bacterium | reverse complement strand
GCTTCCGTCGTTGGCGTTTCTGTTTATATAGTAATGGGAAAGCAGACATCTGCCCGAATAAGAAACACACATAGCTCCGTGTACAAAGCATTCTATCTCCAGCTCGGGCGGGGTATTCTCTCTCACAGCCTTGATGTTTTCCAAAGTAAGCTCGCGGGCAAGAACTATTCTCTTTACCCCTGCGCTGTGCCAGAAACGGCAGGCGGCGGAATTCACCGTGGAAGCCTGGGTGGAAAGGTGTATTTCCCCTTCGGGAATTATCTCTTTTATTTTGCAAATAACACCGGGATCGGAAACAATATAGGCATCCGGTCCTATCTCTTTAAGCACACGCAGATAATCCTCCAGCAGGGGAAGATCGTTATCTCTGGGCATGGTGTTAAGGGTTATATATACTTTTTTGCCCAAGGAATGAGCGTATTTCACACCTTCGTCAAGCTGTTCGGGGGTGAAATTGCCTGCCTGGGAACGCATACCGAATTTATCCAGCGCGCAATAAACCGCATCTGCGCCGTAAAGCAAAGCGTAATACAGCTTTTCGGGATTGCCCGCAGGGGAAAGAATTTCGGGTTTTCTATTTCTGTTCATCGTAATATTTATTAACCTCTTCAGCTTTTTGCTTGTTTGCGTTGTGTCCCGCGTTTGTCTGGGCGTAATAGGTCTTGCCCGTAACGTCGGAAACAAAGTAATATGCATTTATCTCTTTTCCGTTTGCATCAACGGGGCGGGCGGGGTATATAGCCGCCTCCAAAGCGTCCAGACCGGGACAGCATATAGCACCGGGAGTAAGACCGGGATACAGATAAGAGTTGTAGGGGTTATCCGTGTTCAGATCTTCTACCGTCAGATCTTCCTTTCTCGTATCAAGGAAATACTGTATGGTTGCATCGGATTCAAGATAGGGGAAGGTGTTTGAATGGTTAAGACGGTTGTGGAACACGTAGGAAATGGGTTCGTAGTCTATAATGTGTCTTGCTTCCATCTGTACCAGTGATGCAAGAGTAACTATATCGTCAAAGGTCATACCCATAGCCTCTACGTCTGCTTTGTATTCTTCATCATAGAAGCGCCAGAAACGGGAATTGAAGTTGTTGAGAAAACGGTTTATAACCAGATACTCCGCGGTGTCGGTATAAAACTCGTAGGTATCGGGGAAGAGGTATCCTTCAAGCCTGTAAACTCTGTCCTCGCTGTAGCCCATTTCATCAAGAAGCTGTACAAATTCGTGCTTATAAGGATAATTGTTTATAGCCTCAACGTAATTTTCTCTTGTACCTATACCCTTGGATACCAGCAGATCTATGATCTGGTCAACAGTAAATCCTTCGGGAATGGTTACCCATACTGCAGTACGCTCAACACGCACGGTGGTAAGACGGTAAAGAATATTGGAAAAATTAAGGTTATCGGGTATAGTGTAATCCCCTGCGATCAGCTCAACGTCGGTACCGTCGCCGTATACTTCACAATAAAGCTTGAACAGCCAGGGATATTTGATAACTCCTTGCTCTTTAAGATCTTTAGTTACGTCATCTATCGTGGTGTTTTCGGTAACGGTTATATTGGCTTCTTTTTCAAGACTTACCAAAGCAAACATATCGTTTATTCCCGTCACCGCAAAATAACTGCAATATATTGCGGCAACAAGTACGAATGCAAGATAAATTATTGCCTTGGGCAAAAAGCTCATATTGCCAAGCTTTGTAATGAAATCGGAAAAATTAAACTTTTTTCTCTTTTTCTTTTCTTTGTTGGCAACAAAATGCTTGCTTTTTTCATCCTTGAACTTGGAAAGATCTGCTTTATCGGAAAAGTGGCTGTTTATTGCAGAGGTCTCTTTTGCCTCTTCGGGCTTTGCCTTTTCCTCGGCGGGTTCTTTCTTTTCGGGCGCGGTTTTGGGCGGAGCCTTCTTTACAGGCTCGGGCTGCTTTTTGGGCTCAGGCTTTTTCTCCTGCTTTTTGGGCTCAGGCTTTTTCTCCTGCTTTTTGGGTGCAGGCTTTGCAGGCTCCTTGCTTGCGGGAGCCTCCTCGTTCTTTTTGCGGTATTCCTCAATTATCTTGAGTATATCGTCTGTATTGCTGCCGTTTTTGTTGTTATCCATATATTTTATCCTCCTACATAAAGGCGGTAAGCGCGACGAATACGGCAATCAAAGCCAGAAACGCCGGCGAAAAGAATACTCTTAACAGATTATCCCTGCTGTTTGCGGGCAATCCGCTTACGGGCGGTTTTTCCGCGTAATCGGAATAAACCTGATCAAGTCTTGAAAGCAAAAGTATGATAGAAATGGCGAATAAGACCACAAGCAAAAAGCCCATAAATATTTCGCCGCTTTTTTGAATGGTTATTCTTAAGAAACTGTCGCTTCCGTAAAGGGACAAAAGGTTTGAAAGTACGTGGAGTATTACCGATGCCAACAGTGAACGGGTTACTACCGCTACCATACCGAGAACAAGTCCCGCAAAGAGATATAACACGAAGTTATCGAAGGAAAAATGCATAAATGCAAAGCACAACGCAGAAACGATAACTGCGTTTACCGAACCGTATAAGCGGTATTCGGAAAGAATAATTCCTCTGTAGAACAATTCCTCTGCAACAGCCGGGATTATAACGTATGCGATAATGATTCCCGAGCCGCTGTATGAGGCGGTGTTGTTTACAACCGAATCCACCAATCCATCGGTGGAATACATTTCGTCAAATAACACGTACTGTCCGTATTTTATAAGCAGAGTACCGCAAAGCAGTACCAAAGCGGATACAAGTACGAAAATAATATGTTTGGGACGTACCACGTAGAAGAATGGGTCGGTCTCGAGCCGTCTTCCCTTGAGCAGGTAATAGAAAATGCACGGAAGTACAAAAACGATCAACTGCAGTATGGATATTGCAAGCAGGGGATTTTCGTTTTCTCCCATATTGCCGATAACGAACTTTCCGCACAGACGCAGTATAAGCATTACCGCCGCGGCAAGAAAAGGCACCGTTACCGCAGGCGTCTTAAGGTGATTTTTTATATCCGGCATATCAAGACCTCCTTTTTAAATATTTTTTAAACTTTTATCTTCCGCAGGTGGATTTTTTAAGCAGGCTTGCTTTTTCTGCTCCGTAAAGATATTCGGTTATTTTAAGTCCGAATTCATAAGAAACGCCCATACCCTGTGCGGTTATAATGTTACCATCCTGCACAACAGGTTCCTTGGAAAGGGTTTTACAAAACAGCATATCCTCCATTCCGGGGTAGCAAACGGCAGTTTTGTCCTTCAAAAGTCCCATTCTGCCCAGCACAGTGGGGGCGGCGCATATAGCGCATATAAGCTTGTTATTATCGTATGCGTTTTTAACTGCGGTCTTTACTGCTTCGCTGGCGTAAAGATTTTCCGTGCCCTTACCGCCTCCGGGTAAAATAAGCCCGTCGCAATCTGTAAGGTCGGTTTCCCTTACCAGAAGGTCTGCTTGTATTTTTATATCGTGAGCGCCGCAAACGGTGTAGTTTTCGCTTATAGAAACTGTCTTTATATCAGCACCTGCTCTTATAATAAGGTCAAGGGGCGCCAAAGCCTCGGTTTCTTCAAATCCGTCTGCCAAAAACATATATATTTTCATTGCTTTTACTCCTTAAAATATTATGTATGAAACCGTATGTGGCGGAAGCTCTGCTTCAAAAGTGCCGTTTTGTACAGTTATTTCTCGTTGCACACAACCGTCAATAAGATAAACGCCATCGGGAATTTCCCCTTGAATGCAGGCTGATGTCTTTTTTGCGGATGCGTTTATCAGCAAAAGCAGCTTTTTGCCGTCATTACGCTCCCACAGCTCGGAAAATGTGGCGGTGTGGGCAAGTAAGCCGCCGTAAGCTTCGTGCATTATTTTTGTAGTTTTAATAATCTGCTTGTCTTTTATTTTCGGAGAACGAAGCAATTTTCCGTCATAGAAGAAGGAGCCCAGCTTAACACGTGCATTTACGCATTTTTTGTAAAACTCCTTGTGCACGAGAGCATTGTACGTCTCCGGCAGGATCCAGCCCATCTGCTCTCCGTAGGTTAAGGATTGGGCGGCAAGAATATCCTGTCCTGCCGCATCGGGAGCATATATATAGTTTCGTCCGAATACCGCAACGTATCCGTTATATATGACCATAAATGCGGGAACCTGATCATTTTTTATCCATATCCAGGAAAGATATGCGTGTATATCCTTCATATACGGGTCGGACGTGCATTCGGTTGCCAGACATCCGTATTCGGGCATAGTCTGCTTTGCGTGGTCGATAAGATTGCGGTAGCTTTCTATCCACCAAGTACCGCCGCCTGCGCGGTGGGCGTGGCTGCGGTCTTCGCAGGGGTATGGCTGTGCCGCACCTATCTGGTCAATATATATGGCATCAACGCCGAATTCGCCAAACAGGGTGTGCATTATTTCTTTTTGCTTTTCCTGCCACAGCGCCGTGGAAGGACACATTATCGCAAGTTCGATCTTGGATGTGGGGTAAACCTCCAAAAAGGGCTTATCTCCTTGTTTTTTTGTGCAGTTGGGACGTGCCACTGCCGTAAACTGCCAATCCTCCTTGCCCTTGTCGTGAGTATCCCACAATCTGCCGTTAATATACGGCATAATGCGGATACCTGCCTTTTGCAAACGGCGTATAGCGGGAACGAAGGAGTCCTTTGCGGGGAAATAGTGAGGGTAATTTGTATCGTAAGGTATCTGAAACCAATCGTAAATATGCGTAGGGCTGTGCAGACCTAAATCCTCGCTTACTTCCAGCAATTCGTCTGCAAAGGCTTCGTCCCATTTCATACGTTTGCGCCACCAATGGGGATTTGTTCTCAGCCATTCGGGCATATCTGCACGCTTTCCGTCCTTTATTTCCGGCTTCCAGGATGCGTGCTCTTCAAAAAACTTTTTGTATATCAGCGCCGCATCGTACCAATCGCCGTCAAACAATTCCCACACAGCCTCGCCCTCAAGGGTTTGACTGTTGCAGGGCATATCAATATCCCTCAGGGGCATTGTCGCTTTCATGCAGGCGACCTTTTCGCCCTCGCTTTTTTTATAAAACAGCTTTTTGTATGCAGGGGCAGGGTCGTGAAGTCCGTAATATATACCTCTTTCCGCACCTGCGTGCCACAATGCCATGTATTGCATTGAAGCGCCGTAGGATGGGTAGTTTTGCTTTGTTTCAAAGGTGCGGGAAGCCGGATAAACCTCACCGCATCCGTAAGGGAAAAACACCTTGGTTTTGTTGCAGGCTCCGAATGAAAGCACGGGGTAATCACATTCATACAATGTGTATTGCTTGTTTTCGCTGTGCAGACGTACCGTCCAGCTAATGCTGTCAATTCCGGTTACGGCGGTAAGAATTACCGTTGCTCCGCAAAGAACAGCGTGGTCGGAAAAAGTAAGGGTGTGAACGTTTGCGCCTGCGTGTGCGCTTACAGTACCCCAGCCGCTTCTTGAATCCACGTAAAGCAAGCTTTCTTCGCCGTGTTCACGGGCGGTAAGGGTAAACAGAGAACTGTGCGCGCTTTGCAAAAATTTTCTGCCGCTTTTTTTATCGGTTACGGCACGCAAAAGCATACCGTCTTTTTGGAGTCTTAAAGATACCTGCAGATCCCCTGCGGAAATGAGATGGGTTTTCATACCTACTCCTTTGTGTTAAGCAAATCGGAAACCTTTTGTATAACCTCTTGGTGAATATCCTCTCTGGTGCGTAAATTCATTCCGTCGGACACGTCTATTCTGTCCCACCCGTATTTTTCGGAAACGTACAAAGCGGCTTCATAGCTTTTGTACAAATGGGCGGAATCTTTTTCGTGAATGTC
Source organism: Clostridia bacterium (assembly GCA_017381715.1). Taxonomy (GTDB): domain Bacteria; phylum Bacillota; class Clostridia; order Oscillospirales; family CAG-382; genus SFLA01. Next base: position 8,181 of record JAFOBR010000051.1, on the reverse strand, counting down.
CTTTTTTGCTCCCGTTTCGTCGCACCGCTTTTGTATTAGCGAAAAGGATACTTCGGGAGTCTGGCAAAGATAAATTACTTTATCGGGAGTGGGAAGTCCCAGCTTTTTCCATTCGTAATCAAACAGCCAATTTAAATATTCGTCTCTTTTTTCTTTGGGTATCTTACTGCACTGATGCACTGCGTTTGCGGTGGTATATCTGTTTGCAATAATTATTTTACCCTCATCGTAATCCTTTTTCCAATCCATTATAAAGGAAAGGTATCTGTCCGCCGCAAAAAATGCAGATGCGGCATATCCGTTCACATCATCGGGATTTTCGCCGAACTCACCGGAAAGATATTTGTTTACGAAAAAAGAATATGTATCGTCATAGGTAGGGAAGGTTACGTAGCGGTAGGGAATACCGTTTTTTTCAAGATAATCCGTAAGAAGATGGGTCTGCGTATTCTTTCCCGAACCGTCCAGCCCGTCAAAGGCTATAAGCATTTTTTTCATTTAAGCGTACTGAACCTTTCTTTAACTTCCTTGGCCTTGCCGCAGGTCATACTGCCTTCGGGGCATCTGCCCTTAAGGCAGGGAGGTCCTGCGTGGGCAAACAAGAGGGGATATGTGTTTCTTGCAAGACGGAGCATTTCCGTAGCAAGCTGTCTTATCTCCCATTGGGCACGGTTGCAGCAACGCAGAGAAAAGAAGTTGTAAAGGCTTCGCACGTTCATTGTCATAATTATCTTGGTATCGCAGGCGTTGGGAAGTACTCCGCGGGCGTCCTCAAATGCTTGCTTGGAAGCAACCTTTTCCGCTTGCTTTTGGTCCATACCTTCCGCAACGAGTCTTTTAACGTGCTTTTCGGTAAGTATTTCGGCAAGACGTATGTAGTGCTGTCTGTCTTCCTCCATAGCTTTAAGGAATTCCGCTTTCGCTTCCTCGCATTCTTCTATTGCGGGGGGAATGATATAGGTAAACTGCTCCTTGTTGACGTATCTCTGGCTTTGTACGGAAAAGGATGCAATTCTGTGGCGGGTTATCTGTGCAAGCACTGCGCGGGATACACCCTCGATACCGAAGGTAATAGACACGTGTTCAAAGGGGGAAGCGTGTCCCAGATCTCCCAGCATTGTAAGAAACCTTTCGGTTTTTTCGGGGGTGAGTCCGTCCCACAGGTCGGATATCTCCGCTGATGAATAACAAAGTTTTGCCGCTGCGGCAATCAGTTTTTCGCCGTCCGGCGTGCAGGATAGTATCTCGACCTTCATATAGTGTTCCTCCAAATATTTTTATTCATAATAGTATAACATATTATGGAAGTGAAATCAATAATAATATATTAAATAATAATATATAATAAATAAATACACCGCGGTAATTCCTTTTCGGGAAACACCGCGGTGTCTTAATTTTTTTGGGTATCTTTTTTTGGGGTCCCCAAAAATCCGCAGGATTTTAGGGGGTATCTTTATTTTTTGAATTTTGAAAAGAAGCTTTGCTTTTTTGGTGTATTTTTGTTGCCCATAGCTTCGTCAAACTGCTTGAGCAGTTCTTTTTGCTTGGAATTAAGCCCTTTCGGAACTTCAACCGTTACGGTTACGTAAATATCCCCTCTGCCTTTTCCGTGTACTTGGGGAATACCTTTTCCCCGCAAAGAGAATACGCTGCCCGATTGCGTGCCTTCGGGTATGGAAAATTCACTTTCGCCCTCGAGAGTGGGAACGGTAAGCTTTGCACCTAATACCGCTTCTGCATAAGAAATGGGCATTTCGTAGTGTATGTCATTGCCTTCTCTTACAAACAGCTTGTGGGGCTTTACCCTTACTTCAACGTAAAGGTCTCCTGCAGGGCCGCCGTTTGAACCGTGGTTTCCCTGACCGCGGAGAATAACTCTCTGCTCATCGTCAATTCCCGCAGGTATGTTAACGCTTAACTTTTTCTTTATGCGGTTAACTCCGCTTCCCTTACATTCGGTGCAGGGGTCTTTAACAATTTTTCCCGTTCCTTTACAAGCGGAGCAGGGACGTTGGGACTGCATAGAACCGAAAGGAGTGCGCTGAATTGTTCTCACGGTACCCGTACCGTTACAGGTCTTACAGGTTTCCACTCCGTTTGCGCCGTTTGCACCGCTTCCTTTGCAGGAAGAGCAGGTTTCTACGCGGGTAAATTCAATTTCCTTTGTGCATCCGAAAGCCGCTTCTTCAAAGGTTAAGGTGATATAGGTTTCTATATCCGCTCCCTTCTGGGGTGCGTTGGGACGGGAAGAACGTCTGCCTCCGCCGAACAGATCTCCAAAAAGATCGCCCAGGTCAAAAGCATCTCCTCCAAATCCGCCGCCAAAACCGCCAAAACCTCCTCCGAAACCGCCTGCGCCGAAGTTGGGGTCGGTTCCTGCGTGGCCGTACTGATCGTAACGGGCTTTTGTTTCGCTGTCGGAAAGAACGGAATACGCCTCGTTTATCTCTTTGAACTTTGCTTCCGCCGTAGAATCTCCGGGGTTTGCATCGGGATGGTATTTTTTTGCAAGATTACGGTATGCTTTTTTTATATCTGCATCGGATGCGGACTTATCTACACCCAGCACCTCGTAATAATCTCTTTTTTCTGCCATAATATACTCCGCCGAAAGCGGACACTTATATCAAGCGTCCGCTTTCTCGTATTGTAGTAAACTTATTTATCGGTAAATTCTGCGTCGTAAACGCCGTCATCATTTGCGCCGGGATTCTGGTTGCCGCCGTCCTGCTGTGCGCCGGGCTGACCGCCTTGCTGCTGATACAGCTTTTCGGAAATAGCGTAGAATGCCTTGGAAAGCTCTTCGCTGTCCTGCTTGATCGCGTCGGTATTGCCGGTCTTTACGGTTTCCTTAAGCTTTTCGATCGCATCCAGAACAGGCTTCTTTTCGCTTTCGCTTACCTTGTCGCCAAGGTCTGCAAGTGCTTTTTCGGATTGGAAGATAAGTGCTTCTGCGCCGTTCTTAACTTCAACGGCTTCACGAGCCTTCTTGTCTTCTTCTGCGTGCATTTCAGCGTCCTTAACAGCCTTTTCAATGTCTTCCTTGCTCATATTGGAGGAGGACTGAATGGTAATGTGCTGTTCCTTGCCGGTGCCCTTATCCTTTGCGCTTACGTTAACGATACCGTTTGCGTCGATATCGAAGGTAACCTCGATCTGGGGAACTCCTCTGGGTGCGGGCATAATTCCGTCAAGAGCAAATCTGCCCAAGGTGGTGTTGTAAGCCGCCATATCACGTTCGCCCTGAAGCACGTGGATCTCAACGGAGGTCTGACCGTCAGCCGCAGTGGAGAATACCTGGCTCTTCTGTACGGGAATGGTGGTGTTTCTGTCTATAAGTCTGGTGAATACTCCGCCAAGAGTTTCGATACCGAGAGAAAGGGGAGTAACGTCAAGAAGGAGAAGGTCCTTAACTTCGCCGCCCAGAACGCCTGCCTGAACTGCCGCGCCGATAGCAACGCATTCATCAGGGTTGATGCCCTTGAAGGGCTCTTTGCCGATATAGTTCTTAACTGCATCGGTAACAGCGGGAATACGGGTGGAACCGCCTACCAAAAGAACCTTGTCAATCTGGGAGGGCTGGAGACCTGCGTCTGCAATAGCCTTCTTCATGGGGATGATGGTTCTTTCAACAAGGTCTGCGGTGAGCTCGTCAAATTTAGCTCTGGAAAGGTTAGCCTCAAAGTGCTTGGGGCCGGTAGCGTCTGCGGTGATGTAGGGAAGGTTGATATTGGTGGAAAGCATACCGGAAAGCTCGATCTTTGCCTTTTCAGCCGCTTCCTTGATACGCTGCATAGCCATCTTGTCGTTTCTCAGGTCTATGCCGTTTTCTTTTCTGAACTCGTTTACTATCCAATCCATTACCTTCTGGTCAAAGTCATCGCCGCCCAGTCTGGTATCGCCGTTGGTAGCAAGAACTTCGAATACGCCGTCGGAAATTTCAAGAATAGATACGTCAAAGGTACCGCCGCCCAAATCGTAAATAAGAACCTTCTGGTTAAGCTCCTTATCAACGCCGTATGCAAGTGCTGCTGCGGTGGGCTCGTTGATTATACGGAGAACTTCAAGACCTGCGATCTTACCTGCATCCTTGGTAGCCTGACGCTGTGCGTCGGAGAAGTATGCGGGAACGGTGATAACAGCCTTGTCTACCTTCTGACCCAGATATGCCTCTGCATCAGCCTTAAGCTTCTGAAGAGTCATAGCGGAGATTTCCTGAGGAGTGTACTGCTTGCCGTCAATGGAAACCTTGTAGATGGTACCCATTTCGCGCTTGATGGAAATGATAGTTCTGTCGGGATTGGTTATTGCCTGTCTTTTAGCAACCTGACCAACCATTCTTTCGCCGTTCTTGGAAAAAGCTACAACGGAAGGGGTGGTTCTGCCGCCCTCTGCGTTTGCGATAACTATAGGTTCGCCGCCCTCGAAAACGGCTACGCAAGAGTTGGTTGTACCGAGGTCTATACCGATGATTTTAGACATAATTTTGTTTCCTCCATTTTATATAAAAGATTTGTTTTTTAAGCTTATTTTAGTTCGCTACCTTTACCATAGCGTGTCTTAATACCTTATCGCCCAGCTTGTAACCCTTTACAAAGGTCTGAACAATAACGTTTTCTCCCTTTTCGGGATCATCCTCGTGCATCACGGCGTTGTGCAGGTTGGGATCAAACTGCTCTCCGTCGGATTCAAAGGCTTTAATATTCATTTTATCAAGAATATCCATTAATTGTTTATAAAGTGCGGATATGTTTGCATCCTCGGGGTCGTAAGAAAGTGCTCTTTCAAAGTTATCTGCCAGGGGCAAAAATCCCAAAGCGGCAACAGAGAATGCGTAAGAGGTGCTTTCTTCCTTTTCCTTTGCGGTGCGGCGTCTGTAATTTTCGTATTCTGCCATTATACGCAGGTATTTATCGTTAAGCTCCGCAAGGGATTTGTTTGCCTCAGCAAGCTGTTCTGCAAGCTCTTCCGCGTTAACCTCTTCCTGCGCCTGCTCGGTTACGGGTTCTTCCGCATCATTCAGGTTTTTTTCTGTGTTCTTGCTCATTTTCAGATTCTCCTTCAAATTGCTTGCCTACGTTATCCACAAAATATTGAAGCGAGGCAATTACCTTTTTATAATCCATTCGTTTGGGACCCATTACACCGATGGCACCCACTGTTTTTCCGTTAATGATTATGGGCTGTAAAACTATGCCCGCATCGGGCAGATCCGCTTCGCCGAAGTGGACGGTAAGTCCTTTTTCGTCTGTACTGCGGCTCATGATCTTTTGGGCAAAATCTCTTCTGTCCTCGAAGAGGGCGATAGCATCCTTTGCCTTTTCCACGTCGCTGAACTCGGGGTAGGAGAGCAGCTTTGTAACGCCGTCAATATGCACCTTTTCGCTGTCCGTGGAATTAAGCATATCGTATATTACTCTCAGCACCGTTGCGGCTATTCCCGAATGGGCGCCCAGCCTTTCCTCGAACTCCAATACCGATTGCAGGGTAACGTCCTCACTGCACACACCGGACATTGTAGCGTTAAGCGCATCAGCGACCGTTTTAAGCATTTCGGGGTCTACGGACATACGCACCTTTACGTGTCGGTTTCTTATGCTTCCGTCGGTGCAGATCATTATAAGTAAGAAGCTGTGCTCGTCGATATACAGAGTTTCAAAACGCTGTGCGTTTCTGCCGGAAGGGCGTATTACGGAAAACGAGGTGTAATTTGTCATTTCGCTTATGGCGTGGCTTGCGCTTTCCATAAGTCTTTCAATTTCGCTTACCTTGTAGTTGAATACCTCGTTAAGCACCTTAAGCTCTTCAAGGGAGAGAAGGTATTGCTCCATCAGCCCGTCAACGTAGGTTCTGTATCCCTCTGCCGTGGGAACTCTTCCCGCAGAAGCGTGGGGCTGTTCAAGATATCCCATCCGTTCCAATTCGTTCATTTCATTACGAATGGTGGCGGAAGACACCTGCAGGTCGGATGTGCCGGTAAGCAGCTTACTTCCCACGGGCTCACCCGTGCGGATGTACGAATCTATTACCGATTTAAGAATTTTCTTTTTTCTTTCGGAAAGTTCCATCTGCTGCCTCCTGTGTTTTAGCACTTGCTCTCTACGAGTGCTAATATACCACCCTTTCACACCTTTGTCAATAGGTTTTGAAAAAGTTTTGCTAAAAAATAAAGGGTATTTTTAGGGGTTTATTTGGCAAAATGCAAAAAAGAGTGCTATTTTGGAATGGTTTAAAAGGAGAGGATGCCTTCACCCTCTCCTTTAAAGCGTTTTTTACCGTTCAGTCTTTTTCTTTATGCCTGCTATGAGTGCGGTCAATCCACCAGCGGCGCATACAACACCTATGGAATTGATAACGGGTATTATAAGCATATCTCCCATTTCGGGGGTTTTGCCGTCGTCCCGTAAAACGGAAACTTCGTCAATAAACATCCAGCCCACGTTTGCAACGCTTTCCGGCTCTCCGATGATAAACAAAGGATTTTTAATAACGAACTTAACGTATCTTGCCTTTACACCGGTGTTAAGTCTGCAGTTTATGACTCCTGCTTTTGTAATTCCCGCATCATTGGATTCACCGGACATTACCTTGCCCGCAACGGTATAATTTTCCCCGTCCTCGGAAACAAAGAATTCTGCGTATTCGGGCGCGTATACGTTGGCATCGGTTTCGGCTGCGTAATACAGATCAAAACCGGTAATATCAGTTTTTACTTCACCTAAATCAACGGTAACGGAAAAGCATCCGTTTTCGTCAATGGAAGTGGCGGGAATACCCACGTAGGTTCCGGATTTATGGTAGGATTCTCCCACCTTTGTGCCGTGTACACCGTCGGTAAGCATTTTGCCGTCGTCGGCATACGACCCGCTGGGATTAGCAGATAGAGTGTAGCTCATACCCAAAGAAACGTTTACCAGCGCCGCATATACGGGAAGTGCCAAAGAAAATGCGAAAATTAAAATGAATGTGATGGTTAAAAATGTTTTTTTCATTTATATATTACCCCCTTTACCGTAATTATCTGCAATATTGACAAAATTATGCCGAAATGTTAAAATCTTAAAGAGGTGGTAAAAGGATGAGTCTGTACGTCTTCGCTCTGGATGGTAAAAACGGTCTTCCGGATAAAGAGCTTTTGAATTTGCTTTGCGCCAGAATAGGCTTTAATAAAATATTTTGCGCCCCCGAATGTGCCTTTGCGGGCAAAGACATTTCCTTTTGTCTTAGAATCCCTCATCAAACACTTGAAAGCCTTTCGGAAATATTACCCGATGAAAGCGAGAGGGCGTTTTCACTGCGTATAAAAAAAGAAAAAGACATCCTTTTGCAAAAAGAGGAACACAGTATTCTTTTGCTTCCGTTAAATACCGCTAAAGTCTTCTGCGGCTTAAATACCGCCCCCTGCGCCGGATATTCCGAGGTTTTGGAATAATTGGAGGAAATACCGATGAAAAGAGATAAGGTCGCCGAACTGAAAAAAGAAATACGAACATATTATCTTAAAAAATACTTTAGTATTTTGGCTTCGATAGTTCTCGTTTCCGCTTGTATATTTTTAGCTCTGTGGTTTTGGTATGGTATCTTAAGGAGCGGATATATAAGTGAAAAGACAAATACTTTGTATACGGTAACCGGAAAATGCACTGACGTATCGTATTACCAATCAGCACAAATCAGGCGCGGTACATCTTATTACACATTTTATATTAATGATATTGAATTCCGGCTTTACAGTAAGAAAATCACCAATTATCCCGAGTCCGATACGCTTGAGAATGTTCTGAAAAACTCCGAAGTAACCTTGCAATATGTAACCGGAACATCGGGGATAAACAACGTTCAATCATTGCAACTTTCCGACGGCACGATAATTTCTGATTTTGAATATGTAAAAAAGCAAAACACTATTAATTTTGTGTTTGCGTGTATTATGTGTCCTCTTTTCTTGCTGATGGTTTTGCCGCTGCTTTGCTGGTTCTGCCACGGATGGATAGTCAGCATTCACAACAGAATTCCGGTAATCAAACGAAGGATAGAGCGTATGGAAAAACGTGAAAAAATGTAATTTATAGGTCGCTTCGGCGGCCTATTTTTTGTGCTAAAAAATATCGGCATATCCTTATAATACTATGATTCATTATTTCAATCGTCGCGGAGGCGACAAAAACAATTTCAAGG
>JAFOBR010000050.1 GCA_017381715.1 Clostridia bacterium | reverse complement strand
TTGCAAGTGCGCGGAAATTATGGGTGGGAACGGGCATACCACCTACCCAGCGAATAAGCGGGCCGTTGGGACCTTCAAAATTTGTTTGCCAAGCGGGAAAATACTGCCTATGAGGTCGCATAGCCTTTAGCACGCAAAGATAATCCCACATAAAGACGTGGTTGCAGATAGTAATCGCTCCGTCTTTGTATGCGGCTTTGTGCATTTTATAGTTTTCTTTATCGTGGATTTTCAATCCGTGGCGTATGGTAACAACGGGAAAAACCACTGTATTTAACAAAGCAAACAGAACGCCCCGCTTGAATTTGTTAAAAGGAGTTTCGTCAAGATAATTATAGTTTTCGTCAAAATTCGTATCCCGCAGGTGCTTTACGGTAATCATATGTTCGTCAGAACGCTCGGGATATTTATAGTCAAGTCCGTGTCTGTAATACATCAAAAATCTCCATAACAGTTTTCTTTATAATAACACACTTTTTCACAAATTTCAACATAGGATTTTACGACAAAATAATAAAAAAATACCGTTTTCCAATTTATTAACCTTGACTGCCATAAACGAATATGATACAATATATAGGCGGTTAAGCTGCATAATACATCTATATGTTTGAAAAAACGTATATTTTGCCCAAATAACATTTAAGAGGTCTTTTATGAAAGATTTTAAATATATTTTACGTATTTTACTGTGCTTGACACTGACTTTACTGTTGCTTGTCGCTTGTGATACTGCGAGCAACACATCTTCACCCGTTTCGGACACTGAAAGTGATATTTCCGAAGAATTTTCCGCAGAAGAGAGTGTTTCGGAGCCTGACGTTTCCGTTTCCGATGAAGAATGTGTATATTCCGTTTCCGTTACAGACGGTACGGGAAATCCCATTGAGGATATAATAATTCATATTTCGGGAACTGCATTCACAGACACCAAAACCACAAACAGCAAAGGCAGTGCTAAATTTACCGCAAAGAAAGACGAATATACAGTAAAAATTGATGTTTCGGATAAATATTACTGCGCTCGGGATGAATATACCTTAACCGCAGAAGAAAGCTCCGTTACGTTTACACTTATAAAGAAAAGCGGCGTTTCGGGCCAGTTGCAAGCTTACTCCCCTTCCAATGAATACATGGAATGTGATTATTACGAAGTAACCGAAGGTATGTATTTTGCTCCCGTTATCGGCGGAGAAATGACATATTTCCTCTTTGTTCCCACCCTTCCCGGCACATATGAAATATATGCCGAAACAGACACGGAAACAGAAATAGGATTTTACGGTTCCCTTTACCTTGTTCTGCAGGATACTTTATATGAGCCTGTGGAGGGTAAGATAAAATTCGATATTCACGATTACAATATCGGCTCCACTAAGGATACCACCACGTCTTACGTTATAGGAGTCAAGTCAAAAAACGGCGGTGATACAAATTGTATTTTGCACGTTGACCGTACCGGCGAACCTTCTTGGTCAATTGAAGACGAACCTTGGCAGGATGCTGTTGCAAACGATAAATATCTTGTTAAATATAATGGTGAAAAGGATAAAAAACTTGTAAATATCGATGTTTTGAAGAAACCTACCATAGTTCTTAACGAAGAGGACGGATATTATCACTTCGGTTCTGAAGACGGACCTTTGGTTTTGGTGCGTATTGATTCCCAGATAGATTACCTTTATGCTTCTTTGGCAGATATTTGCGATACCAGTACCTTTGGCGCTTACTTTTATGATAACGACGGCACCTTTCAATACAGAGAACGGTATAACGATCTTATTTACCAATATAAAGAAAGTTGCGATGATAACGGTGTTTGTCCTCTTAACCCCCAGCTTGCTGAAATGATCAAAAATGTAGGCGAATATAAACAGTGGTGGTCTTCCCCCGATTCATACGGCTATATTTTCGGAGATACGCCTGTTTATGAGTACCAGGAATACGCTTGGCTGTTTTGCTGTTGCTATTATGAATAATAAACGTAATTACCCCGAGAACCGGTATTTCTCGGGGTAATTTTTATAAGTTCAGTGAAGTGACAAAATATACCGAGAGTCTTTAAGGTACTCTCGGTATACGATATTTTATTTTTTAGTTGCAAGATATTCAAGTATTTCCCCGGCGTTTGTATCGGGTTTTACTTTGGGCATAATTTTTTCGATATTACCGTTTTCATCAATAATAAATGTAGTACGGACAACTCCCATACCCACTTTGCCGCACATCTTCTTTTCCTGCCATACGTCATATGCTTTTATAGCGACAAGCTCCGGATCGGAAAGCAGTACATAGGGAAGAGAATATTTTTCCGCAAACTTTTTGTGAGATGCAACGCTGTCCTTGCTAATACCGATGACTGTAATATCCTTGGATTTAAAGTCATCGTATGCACTTGCAAAGGCACAGGCTTGTTTTGTACAACCGGGAGTATTATCCTTGGGGTAAAAATATAAAATTATCTTTTTTCCAAAAAAATCAGATAAAGAAACGGTATTCCCCTCTTTATCCAATAAAGTGAAATCAGGTGCTTTTGTACCAACAGTTAACATATAAATTCTCCTTTAATTCTTGACTTAAATATATAGTTTTGGTAAAATTATAAAAAACAAACAAATGAGGTGTACATATGCTTATATCTACCGAGATCGGCTCTATTGCCAACATTGTAGGCGAAGAAAAGGCTGTTGAGCTTGTGGGAAAGGCGGGCTTTGACGCTTGGGATTTCTCCATGTTCAAAATGGGCGCTTATGATTGGACCAATAAATGCTTGAAGAATATTGATCACCCTTTAAGCGGTAACGAATATCTGGCTTTTGCGAGAAAGCTTAAACGTATCGGTGAGGATTACGGTATCCATTGTAATCAATCCCATGCGCCTTTTCCCGTATACTGCAAAGAGATTAGGGACAGATGCAAAAGAGCCATAGAATGCACTGCAGAGGCAGGCGGAAGTATTTGCGTTATCCACCCCGATAACTACCGTACACCCGAAGAAAATGCAGAAATGTACTTAGAGCTTTTGCCTTTTGCAAAAGAGCACGGTGTGAAGATAGCAACCGAGAATATGTGGAATTGGTCTGATGCAAAAGACTGCGCGGATCACGCCGCCTGTTCAACTGCAGAAAGCTTTCTTGCCCATCTTAACGCAGTAAATGACGAATATTTTGTTGCTTGTCTGGATATCGGACACGCAGAGATGATGGGAAAAGATACGTCAGCTTCTCAAATGATAGAAGCGCTGGGACATCATCTGCAGGCGCTCCATATTCACGATAATGACAAAAAGTATGATTCGCACAACATACCGTTTTCTATGCAGATAGATTTCGGCGCTGTTGCCGCCTCACTTAAGAAAATAGGATACAGCGGCTACCTCACTCTCGAAGCAGACAAATATCTGGCATATCAAGGTGTACGCACCGAAGCAGAGGTGTTAAAGTGCGTTTGTGAGCTTGCAGAATCCGCAAAACGTCTTGACAATATGATCAAAAATGCCTAAGCCTTTGTCCTTGCGGCAATTTTAAAGGTTCTTTCTGTCATAACAACCATAAAGATCATGAAGATCAAAAGATATGCAGGCATCATTTCATATCCGATCCATTTCCCCAGAACTCCGTAAAGGGGCGGCATAAAAGTCGAGCCAAGGTATGCTCCTGCCATTTGAATACCAATAATGGCACCGGAATTTTCCGCACCGAAATTAAGGGGAGTAGAATGGATAATACAAGGATAAATGGGCGCATATCCGAGACCGATAATAACAAAACCACTTATAGAGCAGACGTTGTTTTTGATTGGTAATAATAACAAAGCAATACCAACAACCGTAATGGCAGTGCCAAGAAGTATCATTTTGCGGTCGCCTATTTTATCCATAAGAAAACCTGCAAAAAATCTTCCGACTGTCAAACCTATAAATACAAGAGAGGCATAGGCCGCTGCGGTTTCGCCGTCTATGCCTTTTACTTGAGTAAAATACGTACTTGCCCAGCCCATAGCCGTAGATTCAGCGGCACAGTATGCAAAGAAACCCAGCAAAATAAAAGGTACGCCTTTTATTTTAAATACATCAAGCAAACCAATCTTTTTTTCCGATATTTCTGTCTGTTCTTTCCCCTGGTTTATTTTCCATACCGGTATTGTGGTCAGCAGTATAAGTCCGATAATAATCTGAACATACATAACGTTTCTGTAACCGCTATTCCACGTTGAAGTTGAAAGTGCGTTACTCATTATAAAGGGGCTTATAATAGTGCCTACACCCCAAAAACAGTGCAGCCAGCTCATGTGTTTTGAAGAATATTGAAGCGCCACGTAATTGTTAAGCGCTGCATCTATCGCCCCTGCGCCGAGCCCGTATGGTATTGCAAAGATAAGAAGCATCCAATATGCGGAAGACAAGGAAAAACCAAGCAAAGCTACTGCTGTGAGAAAAACACTAACTGTAGTAACAATGGGTGTACCGAATTTACGTATAACCTTGTGAGAGAACAGACTGGAAACGATAGTGCTTCCGGATATTATCATTGTAACCAAGCCCATATAAGATATGGGGACTCCGAATTCGGAATGCATAATCGGCCATCCTGCGCCAAGGAGTGAATCCGGCAGACCGAGGCTTACAAAAGAAAGATATATCAAAGACAATAAAAGCGAATACATATATTTTTTCCTTTATGCATTAAACGTAATTTCTTTATTAATGAACACTTCATCCGGAGCAACCTTGCAATCCACAGCAATAACCTTGACTCCTTTTGAAATTGCATTCTTCAGCGCATCTCCGAACTCGGGATGAGTATCGTAGTTTGGAGATACGCTTTTAGCACCGTAAAATTGCGCTACAAAGATTATATATGCCTTATAACCTTTATCAACGCACTTTGTTAATTCATTAATGTGCTTAAGACCCCGTTCGGTAGGCGCATCCGGAAAACGGCAATATCCGTTTTCTTCAAGTGTAACACCCTTTACTTCGATAAAAGCTGTGCTTTCTTCGTCTTTAACGCAATGATCGAACCTTGAATTTCCGTAGGTTACTTCCCTGCTATATACAGCATTTTTTGAAAAAATGCCGCTTTTAGGCAGCCATTCCCACACAAGATCATTGGGAAGCTGAGAATCCATATTGATCAAAAGTGTGCCGTGCTTGTAAACTGCAATAAGATCGTATTTTGTTTTTCTGTTCGGATTATCCGAAACAGCCAAAACCGTGCGTGCTTCGGGAACAAGAAGCTCTTTGCAACGACCGGTGTTTTTTATATGTACGGTTTGTGGTGTTCCGTCTATTTCAACGGTGCCCACAAATCTGTTTGACCTTTCCAAAAAGGTTCCAAAGGTAATATTTTTATATTTCATAAAAATCCTTATATAATATATTATGGAGTTAAAATGAACATCAGAAAAGCGAAAATAAGTGATATTGATACAATTAAAAAAATATTCGATAACGCCCGAGCATATATGCGGAAAAACGGAAACACAAAGCAGTGGGCAAACGGATATCCGTTTGAAAGCACGATAATTAACGATATTAACGCAGGGGTGTGTCTTATTTGCGAGGAAGACACAGAAATTGTAGGCGTATTTTCTCTGCTTGACGGTCCTGATAAAACATATTCATATATTAAAGGAAACGGTTGGGTAAACGACGAAGAGTACGGCGTGATCCATCGTATTGCCGTAAACAGCAACAGACGAGGTGTAGCATCCGAATGTATAAAATACGGTGAAAAGAAATATAAAAATCTGCGTATCGACACTCACGAGGATAATATTCCCATGAGAAGCTTTTTGCGTAAGCACGGTTTTGTTGAATGCGGAATAATATATCTTGAAAACGGTGAAGAACGTATCGCTTACCACAAGGTAATATCGGGTGAAACTGAAAATATGGAATGATATCCGCTTTTGGATACCACTATATGGTCTACAAGGTCAATTCCGTTTATAAACATTAGCTTGTATAATCGCTTGGTGGCAACAATATCCGATTCGGATGGAGCGGAATCTCCTGAAGGATGATTATGATACACCACTACCCTTTTGCACATGATTGCATGGGCGTATCTTATAAGCTGTTCTGCACCGGTATCAACGTTATTGCTTGTTCCTGCACCCAACTCAACCAGCGATATTAAATTGTTTTCATTATCAAGGTATGCGGCACAGATAACCTCGTATGAGAGTGTTTCCAATTGCTCTTTTACAAAAAGCGTGAGTTCCTTTATTGAACCGAATTCTTTTTCACTCAGTAATACCATAAACATTCCTTTTTAACCGATCACCCCAAGATGGCAATCTGCTTCTTGGGGTGAAAATTTTTAATGATTTATACAGTAAGATAAGTGCCGGTAAAGTATTTAATAATACGTCCTCTGGTAATGATACCTACAAAAACTCCTCTGGCATCGATAACCGGCAAAAAATTCCGCGCTTGCACTTTGTGAAGCAGTTCTTCCGGCGAAGCAGTAATGTCGATAGGCGGATTCCAATCTGTACGGAGAATTTCGGATACCGGTCTCTTTTCCTGACTCTTCAGATCAGACTCGTTGCGGTTAACAATATCCCAGAGAAAATCTCCTTCGTTTACAGTGCCGACGTATCTTCCCTCGCTATCAATAACAGGCAAAGCAGTATAACCGTGAAACCGCATTTTTTCAAGAGCTTGACGAAGTGTGCAATTAATTTCTACATACGCGACGTTGCTTTTTGGCGTAAGGAACTGGAAAATATTCATATTTCTCCCTCCTGTAATTATATTGTACCATTTAATTATGAACTTTTCAAGCACAATATGAATATCATAAAAAAATCTCCGGTATTTTTTACCGGAGATTTGAAAATATTAAAGCAGTATTTCGGTATATGTGGGGAAAGGCCATACGTCTTTGGGAACATACAGTTCTGCTGTGTCAGCGGCTGCTCGCAGTCTGTCCATACAAGGAATGATCTGGGAAGCAAAAAGCTGTGCTTTTTCAAGCTTGTCCGAAACGTCCTTTGCCTTGTCAAGCAAAACAGAAAGACTTTCGCACTCATTGTAAATAGAAACGGCACAATCATTAAGCTTTAATGCAAGCTCATATTCTACTTGATAAGAAAGAGTCATAGCTTTCTTCTTCTCTGCGTTATCGCAAACAGAAGCAACGTATGAAGAAACTGCAGGTAAAATGCGGCGGCGTGCCATGTGTACCATAGTGGCACCGTCTACATTAACAGTTTTTGAATACTCGTCAAGCATAACGTCATATCGTGAGAGCATTTCTTTTTCGTTAAGTATTCCATGCTTTCCAAAGAGTTTAACGTTCTTTTCGGCAACATAGTGCGGAAGCGCCATAGCGGTGTTGGAAAGATTGAGCAAACCGCGTCGCTCAGCTTCTCTAACCCATTCTTCTGAATAGTTGTTGCCGTTGAAAATAATACGCTTGTGGTTATAATATGTGTCAGCAATAATGGAATCTATAGTTTTGGAAACGTCATCAGCGTTATCGAGTATGTTTGCGAATTCGCAAAGAGATTCAGCAACTACAGTATTGATAACAGTGTTACACATCGCTATGGACATAGAAGAACCGGGCATTCTGAATTCAAACTTGTTTCCGGTAAAAGCAAAAGGAGAAGTACGGTTTCTGTCCTCGCCGTCATTAGCGAACTGGGGCAGAACGTTAACGCCCAAAGGAAGCTGCTGGCTTTCGTCTGCAGCTACGCTTGAACCGTTTACAAATGATTTAAGAGCATCTGTAATACGTTTGCCGAGGAATATTGAAATGATAGCGGGAGGTGCTTCGTAACCGCCGAGACGCTTATCGTTTCCTGCAGTAGCAACGGAGATGCGGATAAGATCCTGATAAGTATCTACACCTTTAAGAACTGCACATATCATCAACAAGAAAAGTTTGTTGTTGGGCATATCCTTGCCGGGAGCAAGAAGATTTTTGCCGTCTGCAGAAAGAGACCAGTTGTTGTGCTTACCGCTGCCGTTAACGGAATTGAAAGGCTTTTCAGCAAGCAGACAACGAAGTCCGTTTTCTTTTGCAGCCTTTTTCATTATATCCATAGTGAGCTGATTCTGGTCGATAGCACGGTTACAGTCAGTGAAGATGGGTGCCAATTCGTACTGACAAGGTGCTGCTTCATTGTGTTCGGTCTTTGCAGGGATGCCTCTCATCCATAATTCCCTATCAAGTGTTGTCATAAAGTTTTTAACCTTGAAAGGAATAACACCAAAGTAATGATCATCCAGTTCCTGACCCTTGGGAGCTGTGGCTCCAAATAAGGTCTTTCCGGTGATTTTAAGATCTTCACGCTTGTGGTAATACTCTTCGTCTATAAGAAAATATTCCTGCTCGCCGCCAACCATAGGAACAACGCGGCGTGCATCTATCCCAAAGTGCTTGAGCAAACGCTTAGCCTGAACATCCAAAGCCTGAATAGAACGGAGCAATGGAGTTTTTCTGTCAAGACACTCACCGCCGTAAGAACAAAAAGCGGAGGGAATATAAAGAGTATCGTTTTTAACGAACGCATCAGACGTGGGGTCCCAAGCGGTACATCCACGAGCTTCGAAGGTTGCACGGAGACCACCCGAAGGGAAAGATGATGCATCGGGCTCGCTTGTAATAAGATCCTTACCGGAAAAGCCGACAATTATCTTACCCGTTCCCTTTTCCAAAGAGAAGAAGGAATCGTGCTTTTCCGCGGTAATACCTGTCATCGGCTGGAACCAATGGGTATAATGAGTAGCGCCTTTTTCAATAGCCCACTCTTTCATTGCGGAAGCGACAACGTTTGCCAGAGAAATATCAAGGCTCGTACCGTTTTCGATAGTTTCCTGCAGGCTCTTATAAGCTTCGGGAGGAAGCATTTCTTTACGTACGTTATCGTTAAATACCATTGTGCCGAAATATTCGGTAATCTTATTCATAAGACAGCTCCTTATTTATGGTAAAGCTTTTTTGTCTGATATATAGGTTCGCAGGTAAGGTTAATACCAAGCTTTTTCAGCAAGCTTTCGTCAACCTGCGAGAGTATAACGGATGAATGCATATCTGCATTTCTGAGCTTTGAAAGCATATCCAAAGCTTTCTTTGCGTTTTCATCAGTAACCGCGCAAATGGAAAGAGCGATCAAAACCTCATCGGTATGAAGTCTGGGGTTTCTGTTGCCCAGATGACCGACTTTCAGCTCTGCGATGGGTTCGATTATTTCTCGGGAAATAAGCAAAAGATCATCATCCAGCCCTGCGAGATGTTTGAGTGCATTCAGCAGCATTGCGCTGGAAGCGCCGAGAAGATCAGAAGTTTTTCCGGTTATCAACTTACCGTCAGGCAATTCGAGGGCTGCCGCAGGCATACCTGTCGACTCTGCTTTTGCGCGTGCAGCGGTAACGACATTTCTGTCGCTCACGTGAAGATCGCAACGGTTCATCAAAAGCTCATTTTTGAAAACAGTGTCATTATCGCCCATAGCCTTCTTTTGCTGGCACATAGCAGCAAAATAACGGCGAATTACTTCCTGACGGGATGCTTCGCATACCGCATCATCGTCAAAGATACAGTATCCTGCCATATTTACTCCCATATCCGTGGGAGATTTATAAGGGCATTCACCGTATATTTTTTGGAAGATAGCGTGTAATACAGGGAAAATTTCTATATCTCTGTTATAGTTGACGCAGGTTTTTCCGTATGCATCCAGATGGAAGGGGTCGATCATATTAACATCGTCAAGATCGGTGGTTGCCGCTTCGTAGGCAATATTAACGGGATGACGCAAAGGTAAATTCCATACGGGGAAGGTTTCAAACTTTGCATAACCCGCCTTAACACCGTGGCGATGCTCGTGGTACAGCTGAGATAAGCAGACAGCCATTTTACCGCTTCCCGGCCCCGGTGCGGTAACCACAACGAGAGAACGAGAGGTTTCTATATAATCGTTTCTGCCGTAACCCTCATCGCTTACTATAAGCGCAGTATTAGAAGGATAACCTTCTATACGGTAATGACGGTAGGTCTTGATTCCGAGCCGTTCAAGGCGTTTTTCAAAGGCGACAACGGCAGGCTGTAAAGAGTATTGTGTAAATACAACGCTGCCTACGTACAGACCGCACAAACGGAATGCATCTATAAGACGGAGCACTTCGGCATCATAAGTAATGCCGAGATCGCCGCGTACTTTATTCTTTTCTATATCGTCAGCGGAGATAACAATAACGACTTCGGCTTCGTCCTTGAGAGAAAGAAGCATCTGAAGCTTACTGTCCGGCTCGAATCCGGGCAGAACACGGGCTGCGTGGTAATCATCAAAAAGCTTTCCGCCGAATTCGAGATAAAGCTTTCCGCCAAAATGGTTTATACGGTCACGAATTTGCTGGGATTGGAGAGTGATATATTTTTTATTATCAAATCCAATTTTGTACATTTCAAAAAACTCCGTAAAATTATTCGCAAACGATATACTGCTCTCTGCCTGCGCCGACGGAAACGTAACCAATACGGCAACCGGAAAGCTCTTCTATCTTGCGAACGTAAGCCTGAGCTGCTTCGGGAAGCTCGTCGAACTTACGGCATCCGCTTATATCACAGCCCCAGCCTTCGTAATATTCGTATACGGGCTCGGCTTTGTCAAGCGCTTCACCTACAGGGAAATCGTATACCAATTCTCCGTCAACCTTGTAAGCAACGCAAACGGGGATTTTATCAAAGCAGGAAAGTACGTCCATTTTGGTAAGAGCAAGAACATCTGCGCCCTGCATTCTTACGCCGTAACGGGAAGCAACAGCGTCAAATCCGCCGACTCTTCTGGGACGGCCGGTAGCTGCACCGTATTCTCCGCCTGCTTCACGAAGCTTGTGAGCTTCGACACCGAACATTTCGCAAGTGAAAGGACCTTCACCTACGCAGGAGGAATATGCTTTCATAATACCGATAACGCAATCGAGCTTAAGACCGGGTACGCCTGCACCAACGGGTGCATAGCCTGCGATAGTGTTGGAAGAAGAGGTATAAGGATATATGCCGAAATCTATATCACGAAGTGCACCGAGCTGTGCTTCGAACATGATCTTTTTACCATGCTCGTTTGCGTTGTGGAGATACAGACCGGTATCACAAACGTGAGGAAGGAGAGGAGTTCCGTATTCCTGAAGATATGCAATGATCTCTTCGCCTTTTACGGGAGTATCGCCGTAACCGGAAGCTACGGTAAGGTTTTTCCACTCTGCAATGGAATCTGCCTTGGAAGCAAGAGCAGCAATGTTTCTGAGATCGCCCATACGGAAGGCTTTTTTATAGTACTTATCTGCATATACGGGTGCAATACCGCGGCGGGTAGAACCAAACTTTTTGTCTGCAAGGCGCTCTTCCTCAAGACAGTCCATACGCACGTGGTAAGGCATACAGATAACTGCGCGGTCGCTTATTTTAAGATTTTCGGGAGTGATTTCGATTCCGCCATCACGAAGACGGCCAATCTCCTCGCAAAGATGCTTAAGGTCTATAACCATACCGTTACCCATTACGTTAACGGTGGTGGTGCGAAGAATACCGGAAGGCAAAAGATTAAGTATGAATTTACCTCTTTCGTTAACAACGGTATGACCTGCGTTGTTACCGCCCTGATAACGAACGACTATATCATAGTCTTCGCTGAGAAGGTCAACCATTCTCCCCTTTCCTTCGTCTCCCCAGTTGATACCGGCAATTGCTGTAAGCATAATAACACCTCTAAAAATATGATAAATTTTATTAACCTAATAAATACGATGCACATAACATCTCGACATTAGAGTATAACACAATTTATTATTATTTTCAACATATATTTGACTTATTTTTACTTTTATGTATAATTAAATTAATAATTTTATGTGTTTAAAAGGATTTTGTGTTATGAAACGTTCTGAAACTGCTGTTAATCTGTTCTTGAAAGGCGCAAATTGCTCTCAAGCGGTGTTTGCATCCTTCGGAGATATTACCGGATTTGACGAAAAAACGTCTTTCAGATTGGCATCTTCGTTTGGCGGCGGTATAAGCAGACTACGTGAAACCTGCGGAGCGTGTCTGGGCATGTGTCTTGCGGCGGGGGCGATTTTCGGGTATGACGATATAAACGACAGAAAGGCAAAGACCGATCATTACGCAACCATTCAGTCGCTTGTAAAGAAATTCGCCGAAATCAACGGCAGCTACACCTGCAGAGAGATACTGGGCGCAGAAGGAAAGTCCACTACCCCCGTTCCCGGTGAAAGAACTTCTGAATATTACTCCAAAAGAGTCTGCTGTGTTGATTGCATAAGAACCGCCACGGAAATTCTTGATGAATATCTGAAACAGAACGGTATAATTTAGTTTTTTTCCAGTATATCAAGCATATGGTTGGTAACACCTACCATATCTTCTCTTTCGCATACAAGAAAATGGTATTTCATATACAGATCGAATGTGGAATCGTCCATATTATCGACCGTTTCGTCAATTAATCTGGTCAACATATCCGTTCCCACATAGTGAAGACGTGTAACATTAAATTGTTCGGTAAGTTTATATACTTCTTCTTTGCGATGCATTTGAAATATTTCTTCCGGCGTTGAATAAAGCTTGAAAGTTTCTGCCTCGATCATTCCCCTGTCAAGCTCGTATTTTACCATATTGCGTTTGAAGCAATATTGATAAACCGTCATATCTGTGTTGCAGTATGCCGCAAATATTTTTCCTTTTGGTTTGGTTACGCGTATGGCTTCCGAAAGAGCTTTTAATTGTTCCTCAACCGTGTATAAATGATACATCGGACCGAGTAATAACGTAATATCGTATGTTTCGTCTTGAATATGGGAGAGATCAAGAGCGTTACCTTGCCTTACTGTTACTTTTTCTTCCGGTAAGGTTAATGAATTAAACACGTCAATATTGTGTTGCACTAATTCTATTGCATCTACTTTATATCCTTTTTGTGCGAAATAATGAGAATATTTGCCTGTAGCGGCGCCTATCTCCAAAATGCGGTGGTTTTCCGAAAGGTATTTTTCCACGTATCTTACAGTTGTAAGAAATTCAACGCTACCGTGGCGCGTAGATAATCGAAGGTGCTCATCTTTGGTATTGTAATAGTTGGTAAGTGATTCAAATGTATCCATAATTTTACTCCTAATAAATAAAAATACAGCGGTATAAGCACTACAAATGCTTATACCGCTGTTTTCGTTTAACAAAAAGACTATGCGAATAGTCGAGAAAACGAGTATAACGGCATAAGCGCGATATGCTGCCAACGTCTGGTCGCAAAAGCGCGCTGAATGGAGTTATTAACATTAAATGCTATTGTGTTAATAAACATATCGTTCCTCGTTTTTTAAAATTTGCTTGATTATATCACTGGGATTACCACTTGTCAATAATTATCTTTCTGCAAGAGGAATATAGCTCTGTTCTTCACAGGTGGTGTGATAAGCGGGACGGATTATCTTGCTGGCGTTGATAAGTTCTTCCATTCTGTGAGCTGACCATCCTGCCAGACGGGAGGTTGCGAAGATGGGTATATATAATTCCTTGGGCAATCCCAGCATACTGTATGCAAGTCCGCTGTAAAAATCCACGTTGGTAACAACACCCTTGTATATACGGCGCTTCCGGGATATAAGATCTATTGCGTGCTTTTCTACAGCACGGTACAAATTATAATCCTTTGTTTTTCCTTTTTCGTTGGCAAGCGATTCGACACAGGATCGGAATACCTCTGCACGGGGATCTGCTTTTGAGTACACGGCGTGGCCTACACCGTAAATAAGCCCTGTACGGTCGAATACCTGCTTATCCAGCATTTTGGAAAGGTATTCACGTATTTCCTCTTCATCATTCCAATTTTCTACGTTTTTACGGATGTTATCAAACATTTCCATAACTTTAAGTGAAGCACCGCCGTGCTTGGGACCTTTAAGTGAACATAAAGAGGAAGCGATAGCAGAATAAGTATCCGTGCCGGTAGAAGAAACGACTCGAGTGGTGAAGGTGGAGTTATTACCGCCGCCGTGCTCTGCGTGAAGGACCAATGCTGTGTCCAGCACCTGTGCTTCCAAAGGAGTATACTGCTCATCGTTACGAAGCAATGCAAGTATATCTTCGGCAATAGAACGATGGGGATCGGTAATATGGATTATAAGGCTTTTGCCTTTCTTTTTGTAGTTATATGAATGAAAAGAATAGACAGCAAGCTGAGGGAATACGGATATAAGCTGTAAGCATTGGCGCATTACGTTGGAAAGAGATACATCCTCGGGTGCTTTATCGTAGGAATAAAGTGTAAGCACTTCTCTGGAAAGGGCATTCATTATATCTGCGGTGGGAGCTTTGAGCACAACGTCACGCACAAAATTACGGGGCAGAATCCGGTATTCCGCCAATACCTTTTTGAATTCCTTAAGCTGATCTGCGGTAGGCTGTTTTCCCATTAAAAGCAGATAAATTACCTCTTCAAAACCTAATCTGTTTTCTTTGGTAAAACCCGCTACCATATCCTTAACATCTATTCCGCGGTATAAAAGCTGTCCTTCGTTGCGGACGTCGGATATACCGGTAAGGCCGGTGAGAACGCCCACACCGTTAATATCTCTCAATCCGCGCTTAACGTCATATTTTTCAAACAAGGAGGGATCGGTAGAGGTGTTCGAAACGCAAAGATCTGTATAAGTATTGACTATTTCGTTTATTGCACTATGTCCGATCATAAATTACCCCTTTCTTTTTTTGCGAATTATACGCGCGGATATTATGCTGATGATCAATGCCGCACCGATAATTATAACTAATACGGCAGTATTGAATTCGGCTTCGGGTTCAAAATAAATTTCTGCTGTTTCTGTTATAAGCTTAACCGCGCCGTCTTTTGTCTGTAACGTTACTTCAAATGTATCGTCTTCTTCTTTAAAGAAATTATAATCATCGTGGAGAGGCGAATATGTGGTCTGATACATCTTACCGTTTTCGCCAAAGGAAATGAGACGTATATACCCTTCTCCATCAAGATCGCATCCGTTTGCAGTATGTGTGGGAGGCGTACCGGTTTCTGCGTACTGGTAATCCGAAAGTATTTCCCACACGTATCTGCCGTTACCGAGATCTCTTTGAACACGGCAGGTTCCGTGAACGTGGCCGCAGAGAACGGCGACGATATTTTCATTGGGAACGATAATGTTTTCCATAATTTCTTTTGCGCGGGAATGGTTGTATGCATTTACATCCTGAAGATTGCTTACATACGTACCGTCGGTATCGAGATAAGAGTGAGTACACAGGATAACCGCTCTGTCGGGATAAGCTTTGCATACCGCATTTGCCCAGGCGACGGTGCGTTCATCAGCTTCTATACCGTTACTGATAAACAAAAACAGATAATCTGTGCCTGCAATTGTAACAAGATCGTAATGGCAGGAATTGTTATCCAAACTGCCGCCGTACCAATTATTTCTGAAGAATCTGCCTTTTCCGAAATATCGGGTAAAATACGATAGATCGGCGGGAGTGTTGCCGGTATCGTGATTTCCCGCAAGAACACCGTTTGGCATATTTGCGTCATCAAGAATTTTATGTATCTTATCCGCAAATCTCCATTCGCTTTGTGCCTTGTCTGCAGGAATGTAAGTATCAACTATATCACCGGTATGAATAAGATATCCCGCTTTGCCATTTTTATAAAGATCAACGCTGTAATTGAGTATCAACTCATACACATTGTTGAGATCCTCGAAATTGGAATAATATTGTGTATCGGTAATCCAAACCACGGTATTCGATTCAGAAACGTATATATCGGGCTTAACGATTATTTTAACCTTTCCGTCGGAAATATACTTAAAATCCTCAATACGAATTTCTGTTTCGGCGCCGCTTTGTGCGGTTCCTATCTGTACGTACTGCTCGGCCTCCCAATCGTATGCCGATAAGGATACCGATCTGTTCTCCGAAGTGGAGCCCTTGTATTTAAAAACAAAATATTTTGAATTTCCTATATCGAAAGTATATTCCTCTCCCCTGCCGTCAATAACGGGAGAAGAAGTCTGCATTTGCATACCTTCGTTAATAATACTGTCTCCACGATCACACATTACGAATTCGGTGCAAAATGTTGATTTGTTTCCGTATTTATCCGTTGCGGTAAGAGTGAGCAGATGTCTGCCTTCTGATATCCATTCGAGTGTGCGCCCGGAATGATAAAATTCACCGTCAATATCAGCTTTTATCTTTGCTTCGCCCGATAAATCTTCTGCAGAAAATTCAAAAACCGTGTCTTTGTAAATAACCGTTCCGAATTTAAAATCAAAATTGATGGACGGACCGGTGTTATCGGTAATGAATTTAATTTCCTTAACTTTTTTACCTTCGCAGGTAACGGTTAAAGTGTGCTCTCCGTCTTCAAGCGTTGATGTGTCGAATACCGCAACAGATCCCGTCTGGTTTTTGATCTCATTAAGCAGGTCCGCAAATACAAAAGAAACGTAAATGGGGGTGTTGGGTGTACTTCCTCCAAGGTTGGTGGAAGCGTTCCATCCGTCACCGATGTTATAAGCCTTCGAAGAGTCGTATTCTTCGGTAACCTCTGTTACTTGGTTCGTTCCTTCAACGGGATAATAAAGGATAACGGAAGAAGGGGCAACGGGCTTACCGTTAGGTAAAATTACAGAAACGTTTGCGATAGATTGATCGTCAAGATTATAAGTACCGTATACCGGCAATTCCGGGTAAGTGAATCCGCCTGATGCAGCTATATAAGTCAGCGCCGCATCACCGTTTTCCAAAATATTCTCATCAAATACCATTTTAAAGGTACCGGAGGCGGAGGGCAAAGATGTTAAGGAAACGTCACCGTAATATACATTTCCTCCACCGTAATCAAGACCTTCGGCTTTAAATGAAAAATAAGGTTTTCCTATACCTGCACCGATAGAGATACCATCTATGCTTATCTGCAGATTTTCCATACCGTGTGCCATGAATTCAAACGCACCGGAAACCGTATCGCCTTCGTTTATATTCACCACTACTTCATTGTCGGCAAAAACACGGAAATTTACTCCGGATATTATTAAGATAAAAGAAAATATAATTAAAAATGTTTTCTTCATTTTTGTTTTTCCTTTCTGTTCATAAAACTATATAACAAAGAGTGAGCGCCGCTAACTACCAGCAATGCAAAGAAATTAAGAGCACGGGTGACGATCATAGCAGGAATATACAGTCTGGGGCCGAAAACACCGCTGTAAAGTATGGTAAAAACGTTTTCCGCTACGCCCGCAGAACCGGGAATGGGAACCGATTCCGAAGAAACAGCCAACACCGATTGTACAGAAACAATATAAATAAAGGATTCGTTTCTTAAACCGAAGGCAAGATAAGCAAAGTAAACGATTGAAAAGTTGATAATTCGCTTAACTATACAGATGAATAACACCGCAAACACCGTAAGGGGGGAAGAGCGAATGATCCTGGAAGCGGAAATATAATCCTCTGCGCTTTGAACGGATCTTTCAACGGTAGCTTCGGTAATACGAAATATTTTAAAACGGGTGAAAAAGCGAACGGTACCGGGAATGAGTTTTCTTGCAAAGGAAGGGGCAAATAAAGCGATGGCAAATACGGCAACTATGCACAGATTAACAACAGATCCGTAAATAAATAAAGAGATAAAAAGGGCTGAGCCGGTACTTAGCAATAAAGGAAAGATACAAACAGCGGCGGTTGCTACGATGACAACAGCGATACGGTTACACATTGAATAAATGGCAAGCACGTTGCAAGCAGATGGTGTGTCAATTCCGTCTTTGTACATTGAGTATCCTGCTGCAGGGAGGCCGGCAAGCTGTGCAGGAGAAATATTAGAATACAACAGATCAGTTCCCGCATAACCGGAAGCGGAAAAAAAGGATATTTTTCTGCCTAAAAGGGAAAAAAGTATTTTTAAACATCCCGCTTCGGAATATAGTTGAAAAAAGATCATAGATATTCCCAATAAAACGAAAACAGGATCTATATTTTTAATCGTAGATAGAACTTCAACGGCATCGTACTTAACAGCAATATATACGGCAACTCCTATGATTATAAGAGCAATGATTCCGATATATACCGCCGTAAGCTTGGACGATGGTTTTTTTCCTTGAGAATTGTGCATTTTAATCTCCTGAATTTTATTATTTTTATTATAACATAAATTACATATTAAGTAAATATTTTTTGTATAAAGTATTTACAAACAGGTTTCGATATGGTATAATTCGGCGAAGTAAAAGGGAGTAGCAGGCGGCGTATGCCGTTGTCTACAGCGTCAATACGGCCGAAACGGTCCGCGCAGACATTCAATTGCAAGACTTTTACCGTCTTTTGTTGACGGTAAAGGTCTATTTTTATTTAAGGAGATGTGATTTTTTGGAATTTATCTACGAAAATGCCGTTAAAATCGTAATGGAACAGCCCGGAATGATAGCAATGTGGATTATAGGCGCATTTCTTATTTTCCTTGCTATCAAATTTGATATGGAGCCTACCCTGCTTTTGCCCATGGGTTTCGGCGCAATACTTGTAAACCTTCCCGTGGCCGGTGCACCCGAGGTTATCGAAACACTTTACAGCGCTACTATCGAAAACGAGCTTTTACCCCTTTTGCTGTTTATCGGTATCGGCGCTATGATCGACTTTGGTCCTCTTCTTTCCAATCCCAAGCTTATGCTGTTCGGTGCATCAGCACAGTTCGGTATATTTATGACCTTGTTTCTCGCCGCTTTGCTTGGTGACCTTGGTCTGTTTGGCGAAGGATTCCTCATCACAGACGCTGCATCAATAGCAATTATCGGTGCCGCTGACGGTCCTACCAGTATTTTCGTTGCAGGACAGTTCGGAACGAAGTATATCGGCGCAATTATAGTTGCCGCATATTCTTATATGGCGCTTGTTCCCATCGTTCAGCCTCCCGTTATCAAGCTTCTTACTACCAAAAAGGAAAGACTTATACGTATGGAATATTCTCCCAAGGGTGTTTCCAGAAAAACTCGTATATTCTTCCCCATTATCGTAACTATTGTCGTTGGTCTTATCGCTCCCGAGTGTGTATCCCTTATCGGATTCCTTATGTTCGGTAACCTTATCCGTGAATGCGGAAGACTTGATTCCCTTTCCGAAACCGCGCAGAAGGTTCTTGCAAACCTCGTTACCCTGCTTCTCGGTATCGTTGTTGCGTTCACTATGAAAGCAAGCGATTTCCTCCGTTGGGATACCCTTATCGTTATCGGTCTCGGTCTTGTTGCATTTATCTTTGATACCGCAGGCGGCGTTCTGTTTGCTAAATTCCTTAACCTTTTCACCAAGAAGAAGGTTAATCCCATGATCGGCGCGTCCGGTATTTCCGCTTTCCCTATGTCCGCACGCGTTGTTCATAAGATGGGTCTTAAAGAAGATCCCCAGAACTTCTTGCTTATGCATTCTATCGGAGTAAATGTTTCCGGTCAGGTTGCTTCCGTTATTGCGGGCGGTATAATCCTCAGTATTTTGGGTTAAAGGAGGAGACTTGATATGAAAAAAATAATTTCTGCATTGTTCATAGCTATTCTTACTCTTTCCCTGCTTTCTTCTTTTGCTGTTCCCGCTTTTGCAGAAGGCAGCGAAGCCGAAGTTTCCGTTAACGAATCTTCCGAAGTTGTTGATGAAGTGTCCGAAACGGTAAGCGAAGAAGTTTCCGAAGAAAATGAAGACGGTAAGTATGCAAATACTATCAGATCTCTTGAAATTATGGGATTCGGTATGTTCGGTATTTTCCTTGTAACCGCTATAATCGTTTGTGTAATGTACCTTCTCACCCTCTTTAAGGATAAAAAAGCTTAAAAATATTTGCCGGCACAGAAAATGTGCCGGCATTATTTTTACAAAATTTGCCCATATATCTTGAAATATATTAAAGAATGTGTTAAAATCCTGTTTGTAAATTCAAACATAAACGGAGGAAACTTTTGTTATGAAAATTATTGTTTGCGAAAACTACGAAGAAATGTCCAAAGCGGGCGCAGAAATAATCGCGGAAACCGTTAAGGCTAATCCTTCCTGCGTACTCGGTCTTGCTACCGGTTCTACTCCCGTAGGTATGTACAAGTGCCTTACCGAAATGAACAAAGCAGGTGAAATCACCTTTAAGGACGTTACTTCTTATAACCTTGATGAATATTATCCCCTCGCTCCCGATCACGATCAGAGCTACCGTTACTTTATGAACCACAATCTGTTCGATAATATCGATATCGACAAGGCTAACACCAACGTACCCGACGGTCTGGCTGAAGATCCCGCTGCTATGGGCAAGGCTTATGACGAAGCTATAAGAGCTGCAGGCGGTATCGACCTTCAGGTTCTCGGTCTCGGCCCCAACGGACATATCGCTTTCAACGAACCCGAAGATGAGCTTTACGTTGGTACCCACCTCACCGGTCTTACCGACAGCACTATCGAAGCTAACTCCCGTTTCTTTGCTTCCAAGGCAGACGTTCCCACTCAGGCAGTAACCATGGGTATCGGCTCCATTATGCAGGCAAAGAAGATCATCGTTCTTGCAAGCGGCAAGGGCAAGCACGACGTTATCGTTAAGATGCAGGACGACCGTATCACTACCCAGTGCCCCGCAACTCTGCTCAAGGTTCACCCCGACGTTGTACTTATCTGCGATAAGGACGCTTACAACGGTTAATTAATTAAACATAAAAAAGCCTATGAATTTCTTATGATTCATAGGCTTTTTTTATCGGTAATTATAACTTCTTTTCCATTGTTCTTCTTTGTGTGGTCATGCCGCATTTTTCGTAAAATCCGGTGGCACTGCCGTCGAATTCCCACACGTTTAGCTCAAAGGACTGACATCCGCATTCTTTTGCGTAACCAAACAGGAAATCCATAAATTTATGACCTATTCCATTGCCCCGGGTTTCGGGAACAACATACAGATCATCAAGATAAAATACCGCACGGTCCATAAGCACGGGATCGTCTTTTTTTATTAACTTATAACAAATGGCATAGCCGTACAGAACGCCGTTTTTCTCCGCAACGAATATATGCGTATCCGTATCAGAAAGCATATTTTCTATATCTTCTGCGGTATATTTCGCACCCGAAGAGCGGAATATATCTTCCCTTCCCTTTGCGTGCAGTGATAAAATTGCCTTTAGAGATTCGGCTATAAACGCCGAGTCATCTTTAACTGCTTTTCTGAACAGCATATTCAAAACCTCTTTTCGATAAGCTATTATAGCACACAAAAAAGCTATTGACAACCCATAAAAAAGAGGATAGAATAAACTAACCAACCAAAGGAGTAATATTTTATGATTATTAATAAAATACCCAGAGCAGAGCATCCGAACCCTATGTGCATAAGGGATAGCTGGCACAATCTTAACGGTGTTTGGGAATGTGCGATAGATAATGAAAAAATGCTTGATAAAAACAGCGTTTTTCCTCTTAAAATAAACGTACCTTTTGCTCCCGAAAGCAAACTTTCAGGAATAGCAAATACTGATTTCATAAAGAGAATATGGTACCGCAGGAGCTTTCATGTAAGCACTGCGCACGATATGCGAACTTTGCTTAATTTCGGCGCATGCGATTACGAAACAACCGTCTGGATAAACGATACACAGCTCGAAAAACACTACGGCGGACAATCCTCTTTTACATACGATATAACAGAATATCTTAACAACGGAGAAAACGTTATTACCGTCTGTGCAGACGATGACACTTGTTCACAGTTACAGCCCAGCGGAAAACAATCCATGAAGCCCGAATCCCATGGCTGTTATTATACCCGCACCACAGGCATATGGCAGACGGTTTGGCTGGAATTCGTTCCCGAAAAATATCTCCATTCCTTTAAATTTTATCCCGATGCCGCAAACGGAACAGTACGTGTTGAAGTTGTTGCCGATGACGAAGTTGAGGTTCAGCTTTATTGGAATGGTAAGCTTTGCGGTTACGGCAAAGGAAAAGATTCATACATAATCAAGTTAACCGAAGTGCATTTCTGGGAAATCGGCAAAGGCGGCGTTTATTACGCTACCATAAGATGCGGAAAAGACAGAGTGCTTTCTTACGTCGGACTCCGTAGCACCGAATTCAAGGATGGAAAATACCTGTTTAACGGCGAAAGTGTTTTCCAGCGACTTGTTCTTGACCAAGGCTTTTATCCCGACGGAATATACACTGCTCCCACAAAGGAAGCCCTTGAAAATGATATTCTTATATCCAAAAAGTGCGGATTTAACGGAGCAAGACTGCACCAGAAGGTGTTTGAGCCCCTTTTCCTCTATATCTGCGATATGCAGGGTTATATAGTTTGGGGCGAATATCCCAGCTGGGGTATAAGTGTTGCAGATGACGAGGCGAAGAATAACCTGCTTGATGAATGGAAACAGATTATTGACAGAGATTTCAACCATCCATCAATTATCGGTTGGTGTCCTCTCAACGAAACTATGTATGATCCGATGAATGATCAGAATGCAGGTGAAAAACAAGGGGAAAACACAAGAGAAATATACCGTTTCACCAAGGAATATGACCCTACCCGTCCGTGCATTGATGCGAGCGGCGGTATCCATTATGAAACCGATTGCTACGATCTTCACGATTACGAACAAGATCCCAAAGTATATTCGGAAAGATATGATGCTTTCTTTGAAAATGGCTCCTTGTTTGACATTTACAACGGCAGACAGAATTATGACGGAGTTCTTCCCGTATTTATGAGCGAATACGGAGGAACAGCAGTTAATCCCGAAGAAGGTGCTTGGGGATACGGTAACTGCGCCGTAAGCGCCGAAGATCTGGTGGAAAGGTTTACTTCCCTTGCCGACGTATTGATGCGTAATAAACGTATATGCGGTCTTTGCTATACACAGCTTTATGATATCGAGCAGGAAAAGAACGGGCTCTTTACCTACGACAGACAGCCTAAAGCCGACCCCGAATTATTTAAAAGCGCTTTGAACAAAAAAGCTGCAATAGAAGAATAAAAATATACACCGTAGTCGAAAAAACTACGGTGTAATTTTTTGTTTAGTTTTTAGTTGTTCTGCGCCATAAGGTCTTTTATAGCTTCATCAATTCTGTGAGCAACCTTAACAAAATCCTCTGCGGTAAAGCCGCGGGTTGTTTCGGGTGCAGTACCGATACGGATACCGCTGGTTTCGTAAGCAGAACGCTTTTCACCGGGTACGCAATTACGGTTAAGAATAATACCACGTCTTTCCAGCTCGTTCTGAACAGCAAGACCGGATACATTGTTGGGAGTAAGGTCAACGAGGAACAAGTGGTTGTCCGTTCCGCCGGTAACTACCTTGTAACCCATCTTGATGAATTCATCGCACATAACTTTGCAGTTTGCAACTACGTTTTCGATATAGGTCTTATACTCAGGCTTAAGACATTCAACAGCGCTTACTGCCTTACCTGCGATAACGTGCTGCAAGGGACCGCCCTGAGTACCGGGGAATGCGGCACTGTCAATCTTCTTGGCATATTCCTTCTTGGCAAAGGTAAGACCGCCGCGTGCTCCGCGGAGTGTCTTATGGGTTGTAAGAGTTACAACATCACAAACACCGAAAGGTGTGGGATGAACTCCTGCAACAACAAGACCTGCGATATGAGCGATATCTGCCATAAAGAACACGGTGTTGCCGGTTTCTGCGGTATATTCATCTATAATGCTTCTGATACGGGCAAAATCAATAATACGGGAATAGGAGCTTGCGCCTGCAACAACCAGCTTGGGATTGTGCTCACGAAGCTTTGCGGCAATATCATCGTACTGAATAAAGCCTTCTTCATCAACCTCGTAATGAACGAAGTTGTAAAGCTTACCGCTGTTGTTTACGGGAGAACCGTGGGTAAGATGTCCGCCGTTGGCAAGAGACATACTGAGAACGGTGTCGCCTTTGGTAAGAAATGCGGTATATGCTGTAAAATTAGCCTGAGAACCGCTGTGAGGCTGCACGTTTACGTGGTAAGTTTCGGAAACGCCGAAAACCTCAAGCCACTTTTCACGGCAGAAAAGCTCCATTTCATCAACAACGGAACAGCCGCTGTAGTAACGTTTACCAACCATACCTTCGGAATACTTGTTGGTAAGACAGCTTCCGGTAGCCGCCATAACTGCGGCGCTGGTAAAGTTTTCGCTGGCAATAAGACAAACGTTATCACGTTGACGCTCAAGCTCTTTATTGATAATTGCTGCAACTTCGGGAGAGGAAGCGGCAACGGTTTCGGTTACGCTTGAAAGGTAATTAAGATCAGTTTTGCTGTACATTTTATCCTCCGTTAAAAAGTGGGAATTAGTTACTATCGGGAGAAACGCTGTAGTTGGGCGCTTCCTTGGTAATATATATATCGTGAGGATGAGATTCCTTAAGACCTGCACCGGTAATTCTTACGAAACGGGTCTTTGTCTTAAGTTCTTCGATAGTTGCGGTACCGCAGTAGCCCATACCAGAACGAAGACCGCCCATAAGCTGGAATACGGTATCTGCAAGATAACCCTTATAAGCAACTCTTCCCTCTACGCCTTCGGGAACCAACTTTTTATTGTTAGCCTGGAAGTATCTGTCTTTACTGCCGTTATTCATAGCGGAAAGAGAGCCCATTCCGCGGTAAGTTTTGAACTGTCTGCCTTGATAAATTTCGGTTTCACCGGGAGCCTCTTCGCAACCTGCAACAAGAGAACCTACCATGATTACGTTTGCGCCTGCCGCGATACCCTTAACGATATCACCGGAGTACTTAACACCACCGTCACCGATAATGGGAACACCGTATTTGGACGCTACCTGATAACAATCGTAAATAGCGGAAACCTGAGGAACACCAATACCGGAAACTACACGGGTAGTACAGATAGAACCGGGACCGATACCTACCTTAACACAGTCTGCGCCTGCCTGAATAAGAGCTTCTGTAGCTTCGCCGGTAGCAACGTTACCTGCGATAAGCTGACATTCGGGGAACGCTTCCTTTACCTTGCGGCAAGCCTCTATAATACCTTTGGAATGACCGTGAGCAGAATCCAGAACAAGAACGTCTGCGCCCACATCAAGCAAAGCCTTTGCACGTTCAAGAACGTCCTTGGTTGCACCGATAGCTGCAGCACAGATAAGTCTGCCCTGTGCATCTTTTGCTGCGTTGGGATATTTTAACGCTTTTTCAATATCTTTAATAGTGATAAGACCCTTAAGGTTACCTTCATCATCTACGAGAGGAAGCTTTTCGATCTTATTTCTGCGAAGGATTTCCTGTGCTTCTGCAAGAGAAGTGCCTTCCTTTGCGGTAACAAGGTTGTCCTTTGTCATTACTTCTTCGATACGAATATCGAAATTATCAAGGAAGCGAATATCACGGTTTGTAAGAATACCGATAAGCTTGCCGTTTTCACAAATGGGAACACCGGAAATACGATACTTGCCCATAAGCGCATTTGCATCGTAAACGTAATGATCCTTGGAAAGGAAGAAAGGCTCGTTAATAACGCCGTTTTCACTTCTCTTTACTCGGTCAACCATATCAGCCTGCTGCTGAATGCTCATGTTTTTGTGAATAACACCGATACCGCCTTCGCGAGCAATAGCTATAGCCATACGAGTTTCGGTTACCGTATCCATAGCTGCGGTCATAAGAGGAATGTTGAGGGTTATTTTCTTGGTGAGCTGTGTTCTGATATCTACGTCTGCGGGGAGGATATTGCTCTCTGCAGGGATAAGCAAAACATCATCGTAAGTAAGACCCGATTTAGCAAACTTTTCACTGTATTCGTTTCCCATAATGTTAGCTCCTTTATTTAGGTTAAATTGTTTATGTATTCATTAAAAACAAACAAAAATCGATAAATGTTTGTATTTGATATATAATAACACAGTAATTTCCTTTAGTCAATGAAAAATTTTCACAAATAAGGAGAAAAAATGAACGGCTTTATAAGTCGAATAAACCATTTCGTTAAAAGCATAGGCAAACACAATTTATCCGCTTATGCGGCGCAAACAGCGTTTTTTGTACTGCTTGCCTTCTTTCCGTTTTGTATGATAGTTTTGGAAACACTTAAATACCTTCCCTTCGATAAAGAGGAATTTTCTGCGCTTATACTTTCCATTACTCCATCTTCCATCGGACCTGCCGTAAAGAATATAATCAACGGACTGTATTCAAAACAGGCAAAGCTGATACCCGTATCTGCCATTGCTGCATTATGGTCATCCTCAAAAGGAATTTATTCGCTTATGCGTGGGTTGAACGAAGTATACGAATGTAATGAAAAACGCAATTATTTCAAAAGACGGGCGTGCGCGGTATTGTATACCGTTGTTTTTATTGCCGCACTGGTATTTACCATAGGACTTATGCTTATGGGAAAATGGTTTATCGAAGAAACAATTGTTAAATTCGGATATAAAGCATTGTTGGTTGCTGTAAAAATGATAACTCAAGCGGCGGTGCTTTCGGTTTTGTTTGGAGTTATATACTATTTTCTTCCTGCGGAGAAAATGCCTATTTCCCTGCACCTGCCCGGCGCCGTATTGTCTGCTTGCGGATGGGTAATTTTTACGGAATTATATTCGATCTATGTTTCTTTAACCGATACCGATATATACGGTTCACTAAGCACGGTGATGTTGACTATGCTGTGGCTGTACGTATGCATGTATATACTCTTGATCGGCGGAGAAATAAACGTATATTTAAAAAGAATGGGTGACAGATAATGCCTTGACAACGATATATCATGTGTTATAATTAAATACACGGAGGTGCTTTATGAAGAAAATAATTATTTTTTCGCTTATATTTACTTTTATATTCTCAAGCATTAATATCGTTTCCTTTGCGGAAAGCGAAGATAACGAGATCAAGTTCAACCAGCACAATAAATTACTCTCTTCCACCGGAATTACCGTGCTTGACAGCGAATACGGAAAATCCACCGGAACCGATGAAGAATATTACGAAGTTGTGGTAGAAAATGGCTGTGTTGCTTCCGTTGGCGGAAACAACAATTCTATTTCCGAAAACGGATACGTTATTGCCGCAAAAGGTGAACGCTACAAAAACAAACTTAAGGAAATTCAAAAGGGCGATTACTGCATTATTGATTTTGAAAATTCGGTTATTTTAATTGCAGGCGAAAATTATAATCCTTTTTTTGAAAAGTCTATTAAGTTCGATAAATACAATGGTACTCGAACCGCAAACACAATCGTTATATATAACACCGGCGAAAGCACAGGTACAAATATCTGGGGTAACGAAGCTTGTGTTGATAAAGACGGCTTCATTATTTCCGTTGGCGGTAACGACAACAAGATACCTGAAGGCGGATTTGTAATCAGCGCTGTCGGAGCTGACAGAATTGCAGAGCTTAACGGTGCTGCCGCTGTGGGCTTGCAGGTTAAGGTTGACAACAGCAAAAAGACGATAACCTTTGCATATAACCAAGAAAGCCTGAAAGCATCCGTAAGAATTAAGCTCGAAGATGCAGAAAAACGCTTTGAAAACGCAAAAGAAAAGTATCTTTTGATAGATTATAAAGCTGCGGAAGAGCGTATTGAAGAATTGCGCGGATATTATGATAGCGTATGCGAAGGACTGGAAAACGGCAACGTTGCCAAAGCGGTTGTGTTTGAAAACAATTTTAACCGTTATTACGATTCACTTTACCTCCTTCTTGAAGAAACACCCGTTGTTGAAGGCAGAGCAATGTGGCTCCGTCCCTCCGGTCTTACAAGCAAAGCCGCTGTAGCTGAGCGTATTTCGGAGATAAAGCAAATGGGCTTTAATATTATTTGTCTTGAACTTTTCTATGACAGCACCTTTATATGTCCCCTGCCCGAGGACGGATATTTTATTCAGAATCCCACCCTTAACGGCTTTGATCTTTTGCAGGCGTTTATTGATGAATGTGCTTTGCAAGGTGTGGAATTACATGGCTGGCTTCCCGTTTACAGAGTAAGCTATTCCACCAGTACTTATTACAAAGAAAGCCTTGCTTACAAAATGCCCCAGTGGCTGTGTGTGAGTCAAAAAGGCGTGGATTACGTTTCCAACGAATACGGCAACGGATATTTTATAGACCCTGCCAATAAAGAAGCGAGCGCATATCTGCTTTCTGTATATGAATATTTGCTCAAAAACTATAAGCTTGACGGTCTTCAGCTCGATTACATACGTTATCCCTTCGCAACGGGCGAAGATTTCGGATATACAGAAATCGCAAGAAACGAATTCAAAAAGCAGTACGGTAAAGACCCCATTAATTTTTCCAAAGGCGGAGATCTGTGGGAAGAGTGGGTTGAATACCGCGGCAACCACGTAACGTCCTTTGTAAAACAAATAGTTGATCTTGCAAATAAACTTTCCCCCATGACCACCGTTTCCTGCGACGTTGCTCCAAATCTGGCTGACAGCAAGGAATCCCACCTGCAGAACTCGAAGTTTTGGATGGAGGAAGGCTTGATAAACATGGCGTTCCCCATGGCATACGGCGCCAACGTAGTACAGATGTACGGCGGATATACAGTTGAAGCCTGCGGCGATGACGTATTTGCGTATATTGGATTGGGTGATTACGGTACCGAAACCTTTATAAACCAAATTTTGGAAAGCAGATACACGGGAGCGGACGGTTTTGCCTTCTTCTCCTACGCCCAATACGTTGCGGGAAATTACGGAGATAAAATTGCTTCAACCATTCTTAAAACACCCGCATTATCCCCTACCTTTAACTGCAAAGCCGCAACTCTTGCACAGCTTAAAGCTATAGTAAAAAGAATTGAACTTATGCAGGATATTCCCGAAGCGGAAAAGCTTAACGAATTCAAGGAAAAGGTTAATTCCCTTATTACCGTTCTGGAAAGCGGCAAGCTTTCCGCAAGCGGACAGGATATCCTGAAGCTGGCAAATGAAATTCCCGCCGTTTCCGATAAAAATGCCGCATCTGCGCTTGAAAAAGATTTCAAACTGCTTAAAAAGATCGTTGTAAACAACAAGGACAATCACCGCACCTTTAATCAGGTTACCGAAAATGATTCAAGCGAAGACAACACCGATTCATCCGAATTTGCGTTCCCCACGTGGGGATACGCTGTTGCAGGCGTTATTGTACTTGCGGTTGCCGGCGCAATTATCGTTATTGCAGACAGAAAGAAGAAAAACAGCAAATAATACTAAAAAGAGTGGACTGAAATAAGTCCACTCTTTCGTTTTTTATACTTTTTTTGAATCTAAAAGTCATTTCAAAGAAAGTTTTATCCCTTTCATACGCATAAAGTGGTTGGATAAACGTATTTCTTTTCCGTTCGCATCAAAAAGATTGGTATAACCGTAGGTTTCGATATATTTAGCTTCGGTTTCCGTGCCGTCCGACCAACGGATAATTACGGTTTCGCCCCCGTCAAGCACAAGAGTACCTACAAGTCTGCTCATTTTAAGTATCACTTCCCTTTTTTCGGATATAATATGTCCGGGTGATTTATTAATGAAAAAATATGTTTTGTTTACGCTCATAGCATTCTGTATATCCGCTTTATGCTTTTTTAGCACAGCTTTATTAAACGGAAAAAACCATGTAAACGCACAAGAGTATTTACCGGTAATAAGAGAAGCGGGGAAAAACACAAACAAAAAATACGAAATTTACGGCGGTATGATGGAAAATCTTGCAAATAAATATCCCGATATCTGCGGCTGGATAAACGTGGAGGGCACGAAAATAAGCTATCCTCTGCTGCTTACCACAGATAACGAATATTATGTCCGTAAAGCCTATGACGGTTCCTACGATAAAAACGGGTCAATTATCGTTGATTACAGGTTAAAATCATCTTTAACCGAAAACAGAAACATTATACTTTACGGTCATAACATGGCTTCGGGAAACATGTTTGCATATCTTAAAAATCCCGAAAAAT
This sequence comes from Clostridia bacterium, assembly GCA_017381715.1. Classification (GTDB taxonomy): domain Bacteria; phylum Bacillota; class Clostridia; order Oscillospirales; family CAG-382; genus SFLA01. Next base: position 33,289 of record JAFOBR010000050.1, on the reverse strand, counting down.
TCATAAACGCCGATATAGAGATATATTCAAACGGAAAGCTGGCAATATACAAGCCCTACGCCGCATATATCGAAAGCGGTAACGGATATATAAAAACCGCTTTTGATAACGAAGAAGAACTGAAAAAATATGCCAAAGACGGAAAAGACAAATCTATTATTGATTTTGGCACCGCACCGGGAGAAAATCCCTCTCTGCTCACCCTTGTAACCTGCGAAAGCAGCTTCGGGCTGGGAGAAAAAAGAATTATCGTTCACGCGGTTCTGACAGAAGTTATTTCAGAATAGAAATATCAAACTTTTTTTAAGATCACCGGACCGTCTCGCTTTATCTTGTTTCACTGCTTTCTCCATAATATCGGGTATATAGATCAATGCAATCGTCAATAGGATCATATTTTGCACCGCCGGCGGTAACGACGATGAATTTTTCTCCGTTATCGCCCACAGCCATACTGGCAAGACAATGTTTTGTTTCTGCGAGATATCCCGTCTTCCCGCCGAGAACTGTCATCCCCGGAACGGAATCGTGGTCTATCCTCGTAAACATGGTGCTGAAAAAGTAGTAACCTTCCGGATTTTTATCGGTCGGCGGAGTGGTATAATCCGCAGTGGAAAGAATTTCACGTGCAAGAGGAATGGACATAGCATAATCCAGCATAAGTGCTATATCGCCGAGCGTGGAATAATTAGCAGTATCATATAAACCGCTGGTATTCGTAAAATGAGAGTCGGAGCAGCCTATTTCGGCAGCCGTGGAGTTCATAAGCTTAACGTATTCTTCCTCACTGCCCGCAACCATTTCCGCTATTGCGGCAGTTGCATCCGCAGCAGAAAGCAATACCGCACCGTATAGCAGATCTTTAAATGTAACCGTATCCCCTGCCAAAATACCCGACATACTGGCTCCGGCGAGGTAATATTTGTTTATAAGACGGTAATCCATCAAATATTCGGTATTAATATGCACGTCGCTTTGCACAGCAACGATAAGCGTCATTATTTTGGTCATTGAAGCGGGATATATTCGCTGTGTATAGTTTTTGCCGCCCAGTACCTGACGCGTGGTAGCGTTGATGATAATACCGTAATCCGATGCAATTACAGAATTTAAATTATCCGCACCTGTAAAACGCCAAGGTGTGGGAAGCGCGATAACGGGTTCTTCGGAAACCTCTTCGGGCACGCTTTCGGGAATGTTCGCGGACTCAGCTTCGGAAATGTCGGTTAACAAGGATTCCTCTGCAGGCTCGGCGTTTTTATTAAAAACTGAAATAAGCGATACGGCTACAATGGCAATACCAAGCAGTACGGAAATTATACGTACAATAGGTATGCTCCATATACGCCTGAGCTTTTTTCTTAAAAAAGCATTTTTAGAATTACGGTTCATGAATATATCCTTAATATTTTGATATATTATTATACAATATTTTATATATTTTTTCAATACCTTGACAAAAAGGATTATAAATGTTAGACTCTCAAAAAAAGTTACATAAAGGTTGTGAATATAATGAGCGTTTTGAGCTTCAAAAACGATATGTTTTTAAAAAACGGAAAAGAACACCGCGTTTTATCCGGCGCTATGCATTATTTCCGTATTCCCAGAGAATACTGGCGTGACCGCCTTGAAAAACTGCGCCAGTGCGGTTTTAACACGGTAGAGACATACGTTTGTTGGAATCTGCACGAGCCTGAAGAGGGTGTTTTCGATTTTACCGGAAATCTGGATCTCGGTGCATACATAGACGAAGCAAAATCTGTAGGGCTGGATGTGTATCTCCGTCCCGGTCCTTATATCTGCGCTGAATGGGAATTCGGCGGACTTCCCTACTGGCTTCACAAATATCCAAATATGGCTTTGCGCTGTTATGACGAAGCTTATCTCGGAAAGGTAGACGTTTACCTTGAAAAAATATTAGAGATAGCCCGTCCCAGAATGGCAGAAAACGGCGGCAATATCGTGATGATGCAGATCGAGAACGAATACGGCTCTTACGGTAATGACAAAAAATATCTTGAATGGATAAAAAGCAAATATATTGAATACGGTGCCACCTGTCTGCTGTGCACTTCCGACGGTCCTTCTTATTGGATGCTCAAGGGCGGTGCGGTTGACAATGTGCTTGCTACCGTAAATTTCGGCTCCAATCCCGAAGGTGCTTTTGAGGTACTCCAACAATTCCGCAATGATCAGCCTCCTATGTGCAGCGAGTTCTGGTGCGGTTGGTTTGAGCATTGGGGCGAACAGAGACACGCCCGAAGCGCAGATGACGTTGCCGATAATTACGACAGATTGTTAAAACTCGGCGGAAGTATTAATTTTTATATGTTCCACGGCGGAACAAACTTCGGCTTTATGAACGGTGCAAATCACCATGAAAAATACGATCCTACAGTAACAAGCTACGATTATTACGCTCCGCTTTCCGAGGCGGGTGATTTGACAGAATGCTATTATAAGCTCCGTGAAGTGAACGAAAAGCACTTTGGTACTCTGCCTCCCCTCACCGTAAAAAATTCGGTTAAAAAGGCGTACGGCACCTTAAAACTGAGTCATTGCGGTGATCTGTGGAATAATCTTGAAAACATTTCAAAAAAGTTATGTTTCCCCGCACCGAAATATATGGAAGATATAGGGCAGGATTACGGATACACCCTTTACCGTACAAAAGTTAAAGGACCTTTTTACAACCAACCCTTATCAATGCCCGGAATGCGTGACAGAGCAATAGTTTACCTTAACGGTAAGCGGATAGGAAAAGCCGAGAACGGTTATTTGTCCGACGATATACGGCTCGACGAACACACATCTGATATTTATACGCTTGATATTCTTACCGAAAATATGGGCAGAGTTAATTACGGTATGAATGTAGGCGACAAAAAGGGTCTTAATAAGGTTATGCTGGATCTTCAGCATTTGTTTGGCTGGGAGATTTACCCTCTTGATATGCGAAAGCTTGGCAACCTTAATGACAGCGGTACACAATTGCCTGCGTTTTTCAAGGGTACACTTGAAATAAACGATGAGCCTTGTGATACTTTCCTTAAGCCAAGCGGCTTTTCTCACGGTTTTATTTCCGTTAACGGAATAAATATCGGCAGATATTATAACGAAAGAGGACCGCAGAAAACACTGTACATACCTGCACCTTTCCTTAAAAAAGGCAAAAACGAAATTATTGTTTTTGAAACCGATTCTGTAAGCGACTGTGTGATCGAATTTACCGACGTACACGATCTGGGATAAAAACATGTAATATTAAACGGCACCTTAACAGGTGCCGTTTTTAAACTTATTTACATTGCGGAAGAACCGAGAAAAGCGCCTTTAAGCGGGAAAGTATATGTTTCCGTGCTGATGGCGGTAGCTGTGTTTTCTTTAAAGTTTACAGTCATATTATCAATAACGAAGGCTGCATCAACATTAAAGTTGTATTCGATCATCATACCAGTTTCAACATTAACTACAAGCTCGGCAGAAGCGTTTTTAACTGTTACCGAGGAGGCACCGCTGAAAAATTCGGCATATTCCTGACCGTACATTGTAAGTGCAAATGCATCTGCAAATTCGGTAACAATGTTTTTTCTGAAGTTAAATGCGAGAGTTGCGGTACCGTCGCCGTTATCGGTGTAAGTAAAGTTTTCGCCGTATGTCCAATCAAAATCAATAGGCATACAGGAATCCACAAGAGTTGCGGAATCAAAGTACATTTCGTCTATTTCCTGTTCCTTAACTCCCGTTCCGTCGTTTAAAGAGTAGACGCCGTTTGCAAAATACGTGCTGTAAAGAATTTTTTGAGCATCAACTATATATTGCTCCTTCATTGCGAATTTAAGCGAATCCGTATTATCGTAATAAAAATCAAGATTCATCTTAAGCTTATCGGAAACTCCGTTAGCTGTGCAATCATAATCAATGGTAGTTTTTGCTGTGTAGTAATCGGTTTTTTCCAGCACTTCAACACAATCGGTGACGTAAAGCGACTTATAATCGCCGATATCAGTATACTCAACATCGGGAATAACGATATTTATGTTATCACTTATATTATACGTGCAGGATACCGTCATGGTAGACGATGCATTGAAGTCACCTATTCCTTCTATATTGGGAACCATATCAAATTTTACAACAGCAAGATCTGATTTGGGATGACCTTTGGAATCCATAGTAAAGGTCCATTCGATATCCATATTATTTATGGTTACCGTTTCGTCATCGGCAAAACCGAATATTTCTTTTATCAGAACTGTATCTGTAATAATATCTTTATAGCAGATGATCAGATCTCCGTTTTCTGCTACCGAAACCTCCGCGTTTTCTACCAAATATTCATCGTTTAAATCGCTGTCTTCCCTGCCTGAACGGATAAAAACCGCAATCTCTTGAAACTGCTCCGCATCACAGGAGAAGGAGAGGCGGCTGACACCGTCACTGTAATAGCCTACATTTTTGTGATAATACATCATCAGGTTTGTTCCGTCGGAAGTGTCTGTTATCGCAATGCTTACTTTTTCTTCATCAGTACCGGAATCTTTTACTTTTACCGTGAAATTAGAAGAATACGAGCTTTGTTCGCCCTGAACCGTGGAAAGCATATCCATATCGGTATCAATGGTATAATTTACGTACTCATCGGTAAGAAGTTCGGCATATTCATATAATTCCGCGGCAGAAAGCTCAGAGAGAACAACAGAATCGCTTTCATCGGTAACAGAGTTTTCATCTACGGATACATCGGGGGATGCTTCGGATACGGTGCCGCTTGCGTCTTTCACGGGTGTACTTTCTTCGGGAATTTTTGTGACGCACGCAGTCGCCAGAATTGCAATCAAAAGCACAATTGCCAAAAGTTTAAACTGTTTCATTTTTAACTCCTTTCGTTAAATCAAAAATCAGAGGTTCCGATAAATATGTTTCTTGCGGGAACGGAGACATTCTCGGTTTCGATCACTGTTTCGAAAATCTCCACGAATTCAATAGTTTCGTTATTGTAGGTAAACTTAGCTTGGATACCATAGGAATGATTAATAAGTGCATACGTATCCAAATCGTAGATTATTCTGCATTTTGCCGAAGACACCTGAAACAGATTATTGAACATATCGTAATACTCTTCGGTGTAATTAATATAGGCATAATTGGCGGCAATAAACTTGACACATTCATCTGTATAGGTAAACTCCAGAGTAGCTGTGCCGTCGCCGTTATCGGTATGCACGTAATTATATCCGCAGTTGGGAGAAAGAATGTAATAGGTCCAGGCGTACAACGGTGATAAATCCTCACCTGTATCGGTTTCATAGGTTTCATTTCCGTATTTTTCGTAAAACACGCCGTCTTCATAGTAAAAACGGTTAACGTATTTGAGATTGTCCGTAAGATATTCAAACACGGTTTCGGAGGCAAATACGGTTTTATCTCCCTGAATACAAGTCAAAACGTCGGTAATAACGTCGTGGCAAGCGTAATCGGACTCGGTAATATAAATGTCGCGCGTGGCAGTAGCCTTATAACCGGGCAAGGAATCAAGAGAATAATAAGCATCAAAAGCATACAAGGAATCAAAAGAGCCGATATCATCATAGCCGAGCATATGCATTGCTATATTGAAATCTTCGTTTATACGGCTAAACGAGAAAGCGTTCATAGCTTCATAACGATATTCGCCGTTTTTGTCTGTTATGTTGAATTTCAACTCGGTTTTATAAAGGGTAATATAAAGGTCTTTGTTTATATTAACGGTAATATCCACAATAACATCGCTGACTGTATCCGCCGAAACATATGTAGAGCCAAGCAGATCTTTTTTGATCTTTTCGTCTTTAATTACTCCTGTGACCTTATGAACTTGCATACCGTTCTCGTTTTCTACAACGGTTACGTTATCCTTAAAAACCTCGTACAGATCGACTTCTCCCTGCTCCGGATCGTACGGATACATGTAATTGTATGCAAAGCCTTCGAAATCCTCAAAGGAGCAAGAAAATTTTAACTTACTCTTACCATCTTCAAAATAACCCGTTCCCGAAGTAAATCTGAAAGACACACCTTCAGGATCATCGGGCGTGACAAACGTAATATAAGTTAAAGGGTTATCGGAAAAATACCCGGTGGCTTTGTGATTCATCGTAGAAGAGAAGGACTCTTTTTGTCCGTTAAACTCAACTACTGTCTTCGTTTCGAGTGTTTTTTCAAAGCTTTCGATAAAATCAACTTTTTCGTATGCGGTAACGTAGGTTTCATATGGAGAGGCAACAGGCTCGGTATCCGGCTCTGTTGAATATTTGGGGATTGAATTTTCAGATGTTTCGGGTAATTCCGCAAGGCTTTCCGTTTTCGAAACTTCTGATCTATTGTTTTGCAATATATCTTCAAAAGGCAGAAATACACACGAAGACAAAGAAACACATATTAATATACATATACATAAAACCGTCTTTAATCTCATAAAAAGCCCGTCTTTCACATCTGTAATACCTTTACCGTATTATTATAACTGAATTTTGAAAAAATGTCAAGAAATTATTGATTTTGATGAATAAAAGTGCTAAACTACCATGCGGAAATGCGGTGATTAAAAAATGAATTTATTAACGGGATATTTCAATCCCAAATATATATTAAGAAAAAAAGAAGTTTTGGGCGAGCTTCCAAACACTAAAAGCGCACTTGCTCAATTTTTTAAAGTTGCATGGCCCTCTATGCTTGAAAGCATCCTTATAAGCCTCGTTGCTTTTATAGACACCCAGATGGTTTCCGTTATCGGTACAGATGCGGTTGCCGCCGTTGGTGTGACCGGCCAGCCGAGAATGATCTTTTATGCCGTCTTTTTTGCTATCAATATCGGTGTAACCGCTATTGTAAGCCGCAGAACGGGCCAGGAGGATATGGAGGGCGCCAAAAACTGTCTTGCTCAGTCCATATCTTTAACAGCAATTCTCGGAATCGTTCTGTGTTCCATAGCTATAGGCTTTGCGAAACCGCTTGTTGACCTTGCGGGGGCAGCAGAATCATATATTGACGATTCTGCAATGTATTTCAGAATTACTATGGCAGGTATGCTGTTCACCAGTATCGGTATGACCATAAACGCCGCGCACAGAGGTACCGGACGAACACGTATCTCTATGGTTACGAATATAACAGCAAATCTTATCAACTGCCTGTTTAATTTTATTCTTATAAGCGAAAACTTTTTGAACGGCGCTTTGAACATTTCCCCTATGGGAATAAAAGGTGCCGCAATTGCAACTCTTATCGGTAATGCGGTATCCTGTCTTATGTCTATATGGACAGTATTTTTTGATAAAAAATCGGTAATACATATCAAGCTCAAGGAATGCTTCGTCATACGAAAGGATATCCTTAAGCTACACGCAAGCGTCAGCAGAAACGCTGCCATTGAGCAGATATTTTTAAGAATAGGCTTTTTCCTTACTGCGGTGATGGTAAATGAGCTGGGTGAAGAATCAACGGCCACCAACACTATTTGTATGAATATTCTTACTTTGTCTTTCTGTCTGGGAGATGGATTGGGAGTTGGCACCTCGGCTCTTGTGGGAATGAATCTTGGCAAAAAAAGAAAAGACCTTTCTTTGCTGTACGGTAGCATCGGACAGCGCGTTGGTGCGATATGTTCGGCAATGTTTATGGTGCTGTTCTTTACATACGGTACTAATATGGTTAGCTGGTTCGTGCCCGCAGGTGACCCTAACGGCGAATTTATTATGAAGGCGGCGGAATATATTATGATACTCCTCGCCCTCACTATGCCCGCACAGATCTCTATGGTGGTTTACAGCGGTTGCTTACGAGGCGCAGGAGATACTTTCTTTGTTGCTATCAGTTCCCTGCTATCCATCACTATCATCCGTCCGTTGTTCACATATCTGTTTGCATATCCTTTGGGATTCGGTGTTGTGGGAGCATACGGCGCTTTACTGGTGGATCATTACTTCAGACTGTTTATTTGCTGGCTTCGCTTTAAAGGCGAAAAATGGGCAAAAATTAAAATATAATCACAATTACCACAAGAAAAAATTACGGACGGCTGTTACACCGTCCGTTTTTTATATACTGTTTATTATTCAAACATTGCTCTCTTCATAAGGTCAACTATGAGAACAAGCTCGCTTGTTTTGTTTTCACGTCTCCAAGCGGTTTCGTATTCTTCACACCAGCGGAGGAAGTTGCTTCTGTATTCACCTAATTCTCTGCCGTCAAGAAGTCGTGCAAATGCAAGGTTGATGTATGCAGTAGCCTCTGCAGCAAGAGAAAGATCCAAGAGTATTTCACCGCTTCCAAGCTTGCGGAAGGAATCTGCGATAGCAAAGCAACGCTCTGCGTTTTCAACAAATTCGGGTGCATCCTCGGTTTCGGGCATCTTACCCCAGTAATTGCGCATGCCGTGATACCACTGAACGAACAGACCCCAGCTCATCTTCATTTCGCAATCACCAAGGGATTTAACCATAGAAAGGGTTATTCCTGTGTGATCATCGTAAAGAAGGTTGCTTACGTCGCAATCGAAATCCTTGGAATATGCATCGGTAGCGTTATTCCAAGCCTTTGCGGCACCGAGAACAATACCGTACAAGGTGCAGTTAAGCGAGCAAACATGGCCGTAATCGCCCCAAGAGGTGTTGAGCAAGCCGAGTGCGCCGTTTTTAACACCGCCATCGATCATACCGATAATGTTGGGCTTTGCATAGTTGATAACTTCACAAAAATGGTTCCAGCAGGAAGTGCCGGGACATACTATCTGGGGAAGACCGCTTTGTGCAAACTTTTCAATATTGCCGATATTGGGGTTATCACAGTAATCCCAGCAAAGCATTATCATATCCTTGGGGAAGGAATCCAGAATTTCGGGGTGATGCAGCGCTATATCGCCCCACATCATAACTGTCTTTCCGCGGGAGGATACGCGGTTTATAAGCTTTGTGGTAAATTCAAGATAAAGTGCGCCCTTATCCTTGCCCTTGTTTCTACCATTGCAAAGGTCGAAAGTTTCATCACAGCAGATGTTGAAGTATTTGCTTCTGAACAAAGGTATGTATTGGTCAATAAGCGACTTTATAAGTTCAAAGGATTCGGGATTGGAAGCGTCAATGGTATGGTGAAGCATACGGTTGAGCCACAAATTGGGATCGGGAGTAAACTCATCAAGCTCGCAAAGATGCTTGTATTCTTTGGTTTCCAAAAGTCTGTAAAGATGACCAAAGGTGGAAAGAGAAGGAATGAAATCTATAAAGTTTTCGTAGCAGTAATCATCAAGCTCCAGAATTTCTTCTGCGGTGAGATAGCCGTGGGGTTCAAGGAAGCAACGGTATTCGTTAAAATCGAATGCGTGCTCAATATAAAGCTGGAGAGAGTTCATTTTGTAGTAAGCGATAAAATCTATAAGCTTTTTAACACCGTCTACGGTAGGAACTCTGCCGCGGGAAACGTCGTGATAAAAGCCTCTGTGAGGCATATCGGGTTCGTCATCGATATTGCACAGAGCAATACGTCCGTCGGAAGAACGGAGAAGCTGACGAAGTGTCTGAATACCGTAGAAAGCACCTGCAAGAGAGGGAGCAGAAATTCTTACGGCATCTTCGGTACAAACGAGCGTGTATTTTTCGCTGTTTTCTTCGTTACCGGCGCATACGCTGATGCATTTTGTCATATTTTCCGCGCCGAAGGCTTTGTTTATCTTGGATGCAACGGAAGTTTCTTTTTCAAGCTCTGCTTTGAGGGTCTGACAAGCCTTGAATATACGGCTGTCGCACAGAGGGTTCATAACAATGTTCCAACCGCCGATATAAACGGTAGATTCATCAGATTCAATCATTTTCGGACAAGGGATTACGTTCATATTGTTCCTCCAAAACAACATTATTTTCTAAAGTAATTATATATTCACATATACTTTTTGTCAAGTATTAAGAGGTTTTATCTCATTGACAAAAAACAAATATATGGTATAATTTGTTAGGAGTTGATGAAATATGAAAAAATTCAAAAAGCCGCCGGCACTGATATATTATCCGGCATACTTTATAATGCGTATATATTACCGTCTGGCATACGGAGTTACCGTTGACAGAAGCGGAATTAAGGATATGAAGGGAGCATCCATCGTTTTATGCCCTCATTTGTCTAACAGCGACCATTTTTTAACAGCCTTTGGTCTGTTTCCCCACCGCCCTACCTTTGTAATGAGTGAGCATTTTGCGGGATTTCCCATACTGCGTCCCGTTATGAAGATGATGCGTGTTATTACCAAAAAGATGTTCTGCGCAGACGTGGGCACTATTATGAACATCCGCCGTGCTTTGAAATGCGGAAACACCATAGTTTTGTTTCCCGAAGGCCGACTTACATGGTACGGTCATTCCCTTGCTGTAACACAGGGAACCGCAGAGCTTGTTAAAAGCTGCGGTGTTGACGTCTATACCGTTACCGGAAACGGTGCGTATCTTACCTTCCCCAAATGGAGAAAGAAGAACCGCAAAGGTAAAATCAACATTACCACATCAAAGCTGTTTGCGGCAGACGAGATCAAAACGCTTTCTCTTGAGGAAATAAGCGCACGTATTGACAGCGCAATTCTTCACGATGACGAATTGGCTATGGCAGGAACAAAATACCGCTGCAAGGATATGACAGAAGGGCTTGACGGAATTATATATAAATGCCCCGAATGCATGAGCGAATTCAAAATGACTGCCAAAAACAATCATATTACCTGCTCCGTATGCGGTGCAGACGCGGTTCTGGATAATAAATACCGTTTCAGCGGTTCGCGTTTTTCAAGAATAAACGAGTGGATGGATTGGCAAAAGCAATGCCTTGACCCCGAAAACGAGGTTTTGGAAAGCGAAGCTGTATTCGGCACCAAAAACGAAAAAGGCAATATAGACCACAATGCAGGAAAAGGCTTTGTAAGACTTGATAAAACCGGTTTTTATATGAAGGGCGAAATTTTCGGAGAAGAACTGGAAGCTTTTTATCCCATTGATAAGCTGGGCGGCTTCCCTATCACCGTAGGCTCTGCATTTGACGTATATCATAAAAACAAGCTTGTTTATATCCATCCGATGCCGGATATGAGAACGGCGGTAAAATGGGTAACTTTACTTGACAGGATTCACGAAAATGGAAATAAAAACGATTAATTGCGGTTTGCTCGGAACAAACTGCTATATACTTACCGAGGGTACAGATGCGGTAGTATTTGATCCCGACGGGGAAAAAGATAAAATATATTCCCTGCTTGAAGGATACGATCTCCGCGCCGTAATACTTACTCACGGGCATTTTGACCATATAGGTGCAGTAGACGATATCTGCCGCGAAACAGGCACAGATCTGTATATAAACGTGTTGGATGCAGAAATGCTTGAAGATCCCCACAAGAACGCTTCGTTTCTGCTTCCCGAAAGTAATATAATATGCACTACCCCGCCGAAATTTTTTGACGGTGATAACGATATGTACTTTGGTGATATACACCTCAGCGTTCTTCATACGCCCGGGCACACCAAAGGAAGCAGCTGCTTTATCTGCGGAGATATTCTGATTTCCGGCGATACACTATTCAGAAGCGGTATCGGCAGAACAGACCTTTACGGCGGTGATACAATGGAAGAATATAATTCCATACGCAAACTTTTTGCTTTGGATCGCGATTACACAGTTTATCCCGGACACGGTCCGAAGACCACACTAAAGAAAGAAAAAAGAGGATTGATTTAAAAAAGAAAGCCCGACTTAAAGCCGGGCAAAAAGATTAATCAACTATTTCAATATCTTCAATAACTATTGCGGTTCTGGGAACATCGGAATAATAACCGTATCTGCCGGTATCTGTACCTGCAATGGTGTCAAGCACGTCGAACCCGTCGGTAAGGCAGCCGAATGCGGCGTACTGACCGTTAAGGTGAGGTGCGTTCTGATGCATTACAAAGAACTGGGAAGAGGCGGAGTTGGGGTCCATTGTACGAGCCATGGACAAAACACCGCGGGTATGAGCGATATCGTTACCGGCAAAGCCGTTTCCTGCGAATTCACCCTTTATTGCCTTTGCATCCTTGTGCTCGAAATCGGGATAAAAACCGCCGCCCTGAATCATAAATCCTTCGATAACGCGGTGGAAGATAAGTCCTTTGTAAAAGCCGCTTTTTGCAAGAGAAACGAAGTTTTCTACGGTCTTGGGTGCTTTTTCAGGGTATAATTCGGCTGTCATTACGCCGAGATCTTTTACTTTTATTAATGCTTTCATTAAAATAACTCCTCTTTTTAAACTTTGTTTTTAGATTATAACCTCTTTTTCCGTGAATTGCAAGTAATTTTAAAGGAGATATTTAATATGCCCGATAATCTTTGCGAAAATTGTATGTATTACGCATACGACGAATATACCGACACCTACGTTTGCGATGCGGATTTTGACGAAGACGAAATGGTCGCTCTCCTCAGCGCAAAAAACGGATGCCCCTATTACAACCCTTATGACGAATATAAAACTGTACGAAAACAGAACTGAGGTATATACTTATGGATTACATTTTTACAAACGTTAAAAACGAGCCCTTTGTTATCGGCGGTATTCTCCACCCCGATAAAAACTACGGCGAATATTACAGACTTGATGCAAGCAAAAAGGATATTTATTCCGGCGCCAACAGCGGGCTTGCACACCAGACCTCCGGCGGTACTGTACGATTTGTAACGGATGCAAATACTATATGCATCCGTAATAAACTCCGTGTGGTAACCGTTGGTATGAACCATTTTACTCACAGAGGCGTGTGGGGACTTGATCTTTTGGTAGGCAGCGGCAAAAACCGAGAATACTGCGGTAAAATTATGCAGACCTTTGCCGACAGCACCGAGCAAAACGAAAACGAAGTAAATCTTCCCGAAGGCGAAAACGAAGTACTTATCTATATGCCTTTGTACGCAGGCATCGAGGACATTGAAGTGGGTATTCCCGAGAGAGCCACACTCAAGGCCCCTGCGGAAAGAACTACCGCTCCCATAGCTTTTTACGGCTCATCCATTACGCAGGGCGGATGTGCATCCCGTGCGGGTACTGCTTTTGCCAATATCGTTTGCCGTCATTTCGATGCAGACTGTATTAACCTTGGTTTTTCCGGCTCTGCTTTCGGTGAGCAATCCGTAGCCGAATATATGGCAACAAGAGACGATATCGGCTTGTTCGTAATGGATTACGTGTTTAACGCCCGCTCTTTGGAAGAACTGGAGACCACTCATTATCCCTTTTACAAAACCTTCAGAAACGCTCATCCCGAAACTCCCGTGCTTATGTGCACTCACCCCTATTGCTGGCCTACCTCCGAAAACGATCTTAAGCGCATAGAGATAGTTAAGACCACCTTTGAACGTGCCTTGGCAGAGGGTGATAAAAATGTATATTTCCTTGATGGAAGAGAATATTTCCCCAAGGAAATGAGCGATCTTTGCTTTGTGGATTATCTCCATCCCAATGATCTGGGAATGTATTTTATGGCAAAGAAAATGATTGAAAATATCGAAAAAATTTTAACAAAATAAGTAGCGGCTGCCATAAGACAGCCGTTTGAAACTGTCGGGACGCGGCTTTAAAGATCGTCCGCATCCTGAACAGGTTGTTCACTTCTTTCTATCGGTGTTCCGGTATAACTTCCGTTAGGGTCGGTATCGCGTGAGAGCATATCCATTCCTATCAGCGGTTCCGGATAACCGATGGGATATAATACGTTGGGGACTTCTATCTCCGGCATTTTGGGATATCCGAAACGGTTTTCACCGAAAAGATATCTTTGTCTGCCGTTTTGTTTTGATTGCTTTTTATCATTCATTATTTTCGCTCCTTTTTGGGGGCAATAGTATTATTACCGAATGTGAAGAAATTATGACTAAAAAGCAAAGAGAAAAAATTGGAAAAAAAGGTTTTAAAAAAATGAAAGTATTGGGAATAGACTTCGGAGATGCCCGCGTAGGTGTTGCAACCTCCGATTACGGTGAAACTCTGGCAACTGCGCAAGGAACAATAAAGGTAAGCGGTATCAATGATGCGGTTCAAAAGGTATGCGAAAAAGCGATTGCCCTCGGTGCGGAAAAGCTTGTTATCGGGCTTCCCAAAAATATGGACGGATCTCTTTCATACCGTGCCGAAAGAACACAGCGTTTTGCAGAAATGCTTAAAGAGGCAACCGGACTTGAATACGAGTTTATGGATGAACGTCTTTCCACAATGGAAGCATACAGATATCTTAACGCCACAGAATTTAACGGCAAAAAGCGTAGAAACGTTATCGATACCCTGTCCGCACAAATAATTCTGCAAAGCTGGCTTGACAGCAAGAAAAAATAGTTCAAAAAATCCTCCGTTAAGGAGGATTTTTGTTTTGCTTATTCGATTACCAATATCATCGGACAAGGATGCTGATTTACTTTTGCTTCGTCATTATCGTAATCGCCGTCATAAAGCATACCGTTCTTCATAGCCTCCCGCACGCAGGAAAACAGCATAGCGTTTAGAGGGCACATATAGCGTTTAAACACAGGAATACTGTTTATATGAGAAGGACACTTGGTTTCTTTATCACTTACAAACTCCGAAAAAAGTGTTTTCAGCTCTTTATCATTTGCCATCCCCTGCTTTGCTTCGGTAAGGATTTCGTATAGAATATCGGATTCTTTTTGGTTTATAACAGGAATATTCACGAAGATGTCACCGTTTTCTTCACGTAATATCTTGCATTTTACAAGATGAGGGATCATCTTTAAGTATTCTTCGTTAAAGCCTACGTGTTCCGCAGGAATACCCATATGAAGAATAAACAACAGCTTTGTAATAATCTCGTCTACGTCTTCTCCTGCTTTTATAAAATCGTAATCGGGCGAAGCGTAATAGGAATAGTTGGGAAATCCGTCTGCAGAATATACGTGCTGGCACACCATACGGTTTGTGAATTTTTCAAAATATGTGTGCCGTTCGCCTGAATACGAATGCATCATTAAATCCAGATGTTCCATTGGGTTGAATTCCTTAAAATTCACCGTTGCAAAGGCTATCCATCGTCCGCCGTCTTTTCTGTAAGGAAACTGTTGATCTTCACCCAGAATATTACTTATGATACGACAAATTCCGTAATCTAGGCAGTTAAAGGCAAAGTACATTTCCAAAGAATTTTTTTGGTCAAAATTAAGGTTTTTGTAAAAATCCTGCTCCCTTAGTTTGCAAAGACCGTTTTCAATATGCTTCCAAATAAGCGTAAAATTGTTTTTTACAAATTCTTTCTGGGCGGGAATGTGCTTTTCTTTGTCTTCAACGGTGTAAATAATAAAATCGGTGTAATATTTATTGCCTGTTTTAACCATCAATTCCCCATCAACAAGCCGTTCAAGTATAGGTTCAACATAGGCTGTGGGAACGCCTATGCTTTTTGCAAGCGCTTCTGCCGTAACCGGATTTTCGTATGCAGTCCAAAGTAGATTTTGCGCAAGCAGATCGCCTTTTACAAGAGAGCCGGGCTCGTTGTTTCTGCCGTTGTTTCCGCTGTTAGCTATCCATAATGTGATTGGACGATAGCTTTGGTTAGAATAACTTTTCATAAATTTCATTTCCTCTTTCATACGGTTTCTTCCGCTGTGAAGTCTGCTTTTTACGGTACCCTCGGGTATTCCCATAGATTTGGAAATTTCAGCCACGCTTTCCCCGTTCATATAATGGCGCACGATCACCTCGCGGTATGTTTTTGCCATATACGCCACAGTTTTACGAACTTGCTCGGCGCGGTCATTTTCCTCTTCATCGGGAATGCAGGCAGTTTCGTCAATAATATCAAATCCTTCCCCTATTGCCACAATAGGCTGACGGTATTTCTTGCGAAGCATATTGTTCCATTTGTTGCTTAAAACGGTAAGGAGCCAGCCGCGCATATCGTTAATTATTCCGCCCTTTGCCAAATAAGACAAAGCACACAGCAAGGTTTCCTGCGTAAGATCCTCTGCATCCTGCATATTACCGCACTTTTTTAAAGCAGCCGACAGCAAAAATTCAATTTGTGATTCAAGTTGCTTGTTTTGCATTTTGGTACCTCTTTTGAAAGCTTTCGTTTACAAGGTCGCGTAATTTGAAAAAGGTTCGGTGTTTTTAAAAATTATTCGCTTTTTTAAGTATTATAACATATTGCGAAAGCAAAATACAGTTCTTTGCAATAGATAAAAAATCGACAGGTTGAAACCTGTCGATTTTTGGTCGGAGTGAGAGGATTTGAACCTCCGGCCTCTTGGTCCCGAACCAAGCGCTCTACCAAACTGAGCCACACCCCGAAATTATGAAATGTTTTTAAGGAACGGCACATAGTATAATATAAATAAAAGAAAAAGTCAAGGGAAAACCAATTGCTTTTATATACTTTATATAGCCGTAACGAGAAATAATTTATATTTTATGCTGACAAATACGCAGGTTTATGATATAATAACTATGGAGATAATCTATTTAGAAGGAGCAGTACGATGACACCCAGAGAACTTATAGATTTTACAACATTTATCGGAAAGCTTAAAACTACCTACAGACATTGTTATACCGCAGAAAACCGTCCGGAAAGCGTTGCCGACCATTCTTGGCGAATAGCTCTTATGGCAATGCTGTGCAAGGATGAATTTCCCGAAGTTGATATTGATAAGGTTATAAAAATGTGTCTTGTTCACGATTTCGGAGAGGCGGTCACGGGAGATATCCCCGCTTTTTATAAAACGGAGGAACACGAGGATACAGAAGAGAAAGCTATAGATAAACTGCTTAAAAGACTTCCCGCCACCGTAGAAAAAGAGCTTTCCGCCCTGTTTGACGAAATGGAAAAGCTTGAAACACCTGAAGCGAAGCTTTGGAAATCTCTGGATAATATGGAGGCGGTCATCGCTCACAACGAATCCGATATAAGCACATGGCTCCCTCTGGAGTACTCTCTCAATCTCACGTATGGCGAAGAAAACGTGGCGTGGTCGGAATGGACAAAAGAGCTTAAAGCTGAAATCAACAAAGATACTATCAAAAAGATCGAAGAAAATAAGTAATAATACAACAAACAATGAGCAGTTATCACTATTGATAGCTGCTCGTTTTATTAATATTCATTCCGGTTTTCGTATCAAAAAAGTGAAGCGCCTGTTCTCGCAGACTGAAATTAACGGTGTTATGCGGAAGAAGAAGTGATTTATCCTTTTCGGAAAGTTCAAGTGTGGGTACGCGAACCACTACATTTGTGCCATCTTCGGTGATAAGATGTACGTGAAGCTCGCTTCCCATCATTTCCGAAACCTTTATTTCCCCGGAAATGCCCTCTCCCGAGGCAATATAAATGTGTTCCGGACGGATGCCCAAAAGCACCTTTTTATCTTCGGGCAAATTGATGTTTTCCAAAACTTTTTTTGAAACGGGTATTTCCGTTCCGCAGATAGATAAATAAGGTTTTTCTTTGCCTCCAGTAATACCGGCTTTAAAAAAGTTCATCGGAGGCGAGCCGATAAACCCTGCCACAAAGGTATTTGCAGGAGCTTCAAACACCTCTCTCGGTGTGCCTACTTGCTGGATATACCCGTCCTTCATAATAACGATACGGTCTCCCAGCGTCATTGCTTCTGTCTGGTCGTGGGTAACGTACACAAAGGTAGTATCTATCTTTTCACGCAGCAGCATAATCTCCGTACGCATCTGATTACGCAGTTTTGCATCAAGGTTGGACAAGGGCTCGTCCATTAAAAAAACGCGGGGAACGCGCACTATAGCACGTCCTATTGCTACTCTCTGCCGCTGTCCGCCGGAAAGTGCGCGGGGCGTTCTGCCAAGCAGATCCGATATGCCCAGTATCTCCGCCGCTTCAAGCACACGGCGGTGTATCTCTTCTTTATTAACACGTCGCAAAACAAGACCAAACGCCATATTTTCATATACGGACATGTGGGGATAAAGTGCGTAATTTTGAAATACCATGGCTATATCTCTGTCCTTTGGTTCGGTATCGTTAACGCACTTTCCGTCTATATATATTTTCCCTTCGGATATCTCTTCAAGACCTGCGATCATCCGCAGAGTGGTGCTTTTTCCGCATCCCGAAGGACCGACAAACACCACAAACTCTTTGTCCTTTATCTCCAGATCAAAGTTTTTTACCGCGGTAAAGCCGCCTTTATATATTTTTTTAACGCCGTTTAAAACCACGCTTGCCAAAAAATACTCCCCCTTGCTTTTTAACCTTTTACCGCGCCGCCGGTTACGCCTTCTACGTAATATTTCTGCAGCATCATAAACAAAACGGTTATAGGTAGTGCCACCAGCAGTCCACCTGCGCAGAACACAGTGAAGTAGTTATTTATATGCTCTCGGTCAAGAAAAGTAAATAATCCCACCGCTACGTTGTACGCCTCTTCGTAACCAAAGGTTATTAAGGAAGCAAACATATAGTCGCCCCATGGCGCGATAAAAGCCATCATTACGGTATATATGATTATCGGCTTTGCCATAGGAAGTATAATTTTATAAAATACCCTTGCCCTGCTGGCGCCGTCTATCCGCGCGGCTTCATCAAGGGAACGGGGAATCGTATCGAAAAATCCCTTTGCTACGTAATATCCCATTCCCGAACTACCGATATATACCAATATAAGCCCGGGCACCGAGCCCGGCCCCGTAAATCCGATAAGCTTTAAAATAAAGTATACGGCGATCATTGAAAGGAAACCGGGGAACATTTCCAAAACCAGTATCATATTCATAAGCAGTCGTCTTCCTCTGAAGCGAAGCCTTGAAAGAGTGTAGCTTACGGAAAGGACGATGACAGTCTGGAAAAAAGCGGTAAAAAGCGCGATAATTACGGTATTGAGATACCAATTCACAAAATTGGTTTCGTTAAACAGTATTTTGAAATTCGCAAGCGACCATTCTTTGGGCAGTATATAGCTTACCATACCTCTCGATTCACCTCTGAAAGCCTGAAAGATAAGATAAACAAAGGGCATAAGCCATACTACACATATAAATATAAGCAAGATATAAACCAATAGGTTTGATATTTTATGCTTTTTTGAAACGCTTGATACCATTGTTTTCATTGGAAGCTTTCCTCGTTTTTAACAGAAGGCGAAAGATTATAAACCACAAGGGAAATACCTGCCACAACCACAAAGGTCATTATACCTATCACCGCCGCCATTTTGTAATCGTTATCCGTAAGTGTAAGCTTATACAGCCATGTTATAAGCAGGTCCGTATACCCTGCTCCGCCGGTAAAATCCGTAGTTTTGGGCGCACCGCCGGTAAGAAGATATATAACGTTAAAGTTATTTATATTTCCCACAAAGGTAGTAAGCAGATAAGGACCGGTAACAAAAAGCATATAAGGCATTGTTATTTTAGTAAACCTTTTTATACCGCTTGCACCGTCGATACGTGCGGATTCGTAAAGGTCGGCAGGAATATTTATGAGTATACCCGTAGCTATAAGCATAGTATACGGAATTCCCAGCCATATATTTACCAAAATTACCGTTACTCTTGCAAGTATCGGATCGGTTAGCCATTTAATGTTTTCTTTTATTAATCCCAACTGAAAAAGAATACCGTTTATCGCACCGTCATCCGCCAGCATTTTTGAAATGAGCAAAAGCGAAACAAACTGTGGCACGGCTATGGTAAATATAAGCAGGGTGCGGAATCCCTTTTTGAATCTAATACCTTTTTTATTAATGAGCATTGCCACAAGAATACCCAAAAAATAATTGGTAAAGGTGGCAAAAAACGCCCATATAAGTGTCCAGACAAGTATTTCGCCAAAGGTAAAAGCAAACTTTCCGTCTGCAACCTGCACGCCCAAAAGACTTTTAAAATTATCAAGCCCTACCCAAGTAAACAGCTTTGAAGGCGGAAGATGGGTGTAATCGTAGTTGGTAAACGCCACTAAAACCATAAATAATAACGGTATTACGGTAAACACCAGTATCCCGGCAAGGGGCAACGTCAACAAAGTTTTGTGGTATTGCTCGTCTGCGAGAGAATGAATGTCCTCCACCGCATTTTTGGGCTTTGATCCTTTTGCTATAAGATTTTGGGCAACCCAATTTTGTTTTACGTTAACATACCATGTATATATAAATCCAAGACAGAAAAATAAAGTGAGCACGCCGTACAAAAGTATCTGCAAGCTGTTATCTTTGTATTCAATAACTTCAAGTCCGTATTCATTTATAACTGTTACAGCCGCAACATCACCGAGGTTATCCAGCTTGCCGATATGATTTACGCCGAATAAAAGCATATAAAGAGTGAAAACCAGCTGAAAAACCAAAAACAGAATTCCTCTTAACGGCTGTTTACGAAAAAACTGCCCGAATCCCATTATAAAATAGGATATTCTTGTATATATATCCCCTTCTTTAAAAATACGTACGATATTTCTGAACACCGAAAACGTTTTTAATATAAATCCTTTTACAGAATAAAAGATTTTTTTAAATAAATTTACTGTTGTTTTCGGTATGGCGGTAATAAACCACAAAATTTTATAAAAAGCTTTTTGCAGACCGTTAAGTTTATAAAATTCCAATAAATCACGGTTCAACATATGATGTATCCTTCCGATACAGACAGCCGTAAGTTTACGGCTGTCTGTAAAACAGTGTTATTTGGCACCTTTTAAGTCGTTTTCCAAAGATTTCAGTGCATTCAAAAGCTGTTCATCTGTGTTTGCGGCGAATTTTCCGCTGTTAAGGTCTGTACCGAATGCTTCCATAATGTTCCAGAATTCGTTGGGATACTGACCTTGGGCAACAGAATGCTCAAGCTGTGATGCAAGTGCGGAAAGAGCAATATTTTCTTTTACGGCTTGCAATGACTGGGCATTTTTATTTGAAGGACCCCAGCCTTTTTCTTTAAAACGAAGAGTTTGCATTTCCTCACCGGAAAGGAAGGCAGCCAGCGCATGGCAGAACACAAGCTTTTCCGAATCCTTCTGGGGTTTTACGCCGATCATTTTATAACCGCCGAAGCTGCCCATCTGATATTTCGTACCGTCAACGGTATAAGTGGGCAGTTTTGCGGCACCGTAGTTTTCACCCAAAAACTTTGAAATAACCTCGGAATCCCATACGCCGGAAATAAGCGCCGCAGCATCCCCGCCGTTTGGATTGAACTTTGAAGATGCGTTTTCGCTTTGGGCATAGGCAGGATGAGAGGTCAACGCAACCATTCCTTTTAAAGCGGTAACACCTTTTTCTGTTGCCAAGGTGCTGTTACAGTTGGTGATATTTCCGCTTTTACCAACGTCATAACTTATTTCCGCACCTGCACCGAAGAAAAATGTTACATTATACCAGCCGCTTTGCATATTCATATAAAATTTCTTTCCTGCTGATCTACAGTCTTCAAGGATATTTTCAAGCGTCGTGGGGTCTTTTATAACAGACTTATCGTAATACATAAAATATCCGTTATCGGACGTCTGGGGATAAGCATAGACCTTATCCTGCAAGGTGGCGGCTTTAACGGAGCCTTCGTCATTGTTATTTTGAACGGCGGTAAGGAAATCTCCTCCCAAAGGCGAAAGGGCGCCTGCCGCAACAAGACGTGCTAACTGATCCTGTGCGAAACCGAATATATCCGCACCGGCTTCAACATCGGTAAGCATCTGCGTTGCTGAATTATCCTCGCTCATAGCGGTTACGGTTACAGTATATTTGCCTGCGTATTGCTTGCCGCCCTTTTCTAGCCAACCGTTAACTGCATCACGGGTTAGTTTTACCACTTCCTCAGGCACCCATACACGTATTTCACTTTTTTTGGTAGTTTGGGAATCTTCCGAACTATCGTTTCCCCTGCCGAAACAAGCTGTCAGCATGCTTACAGTTATTACACACAGCAAAAGAAACGAAATGATTTTAAAATATTTTTTCATTTTTTACCTCTTATAAATCTTTTTTCGCTCATATTTAAGTTATTCCCATTTTTTAAGAAAACATAATAAAAGAAATAAAAAACATCGGCTGAAAACACAGCCGATGTAAAAAAGTTAAATTAAGTTAAATTATATAGTCTGTAATGCAATCATACCAATTAACATAGATATCACCGTTAACTACTATCTTTTCGCTTTTGGGCAGAATTTCTGTCCATAGCTTACCGTAACGGTTGAAAGCCCAGTCGTTTCTGTTGAAACGGCGCCACAGAACTGTTTTTCCGTTCTTATCAATAAATTGAAGCGAAGCGGCGCCGTCAATATAAGTATAGCAATCCATTACGCAAACGGTATCGTATGTCTTGCCGTTTACCGTGACATCATACCGTCCCACAACGTCCAAAAGAAAATCCTTTTCTTTTGCGAAATATTCGCCGTTTTTAAAAACAATATTTCCTTTTGGAGCGATATTTACCTCGTTGCCGCAGTTGTCCTCTCCGAATCCCCAATTTGCCAAAAAAGGATCGCCGTCAAGGAAGGTATAATACCTTTTTACTCCGTTCTCCGTGTGGCTTTCGGCAAGAAGTCTGCAATGCGTATCGGTAAGCTGGGCGACAAAGCTGCGCTCTACCTTATTTTGTCCTCCGGCGCTGTTGCATCCCATAGGATTTGTTTCCACCGCATGTATCTCCACGCCTTCTATTCCGTGCACCTCGGCTTTGCCCACAACACTCATTCGGCATACTTCGCCGCGCTTTTTGTGCGGCATATCGTACATCGCCCAGGAAAGCTTTTCTCCTTCTTTGGGCACCAAAAACCAGCCCATAAGCTCTTCCCATTTAACTTCAAAGGGCGGTTTATCTATCTTTTTTATTTTAAATTCGGGTAAAATTTCAGGTAAAGTTTTCATATCAGTTTCTCCTTTTTGTTTCGGATGATAAGGGTATTTTTCTTTAAAATGTGCTTTTGCCGAAGATAATCTGCTTTTTACCGTGCCTAACGGTACACCGAGCTTTTGTGCAATTTCTGATTGGGAATACTGCTTCCAGAAATAAAGGTAAAGTATTTGTTTATCCTTATCTCCCAATTTTTCGAGAGTATCGGTTACTGCAGGAATACTGCTTCTGCACAGCATTGAACCCAACGGGCGGATATCCGTAAGATTATCTAAGGGGATATCAAGCCTGCTTGCTTTTTTACGGAAATAATCGTTTAGTTTATTCCGTGCAATACTTAACAGCCAACTTTTAAATGCGTCATTGCTTTTAAGCCCGCCAAAGCTTCGATAAGCGGCAATATGAATTTCTTGGAGAATATCGTCGCTGTCGAACTTATCCGATACCTTGAAACGAACATACCGTTCAACGGCACGGTAGTGCTCCGAATAAAGCTTTTCAAAAACTGTATCCACATCATCCCTCCTTTTCAAAAATTAAAAACCGGTTTTCATTAATATAGTCGCTTGAAATAAGGAAAAGGTTCAAAAAAAGAAAAAAGGGCAAAAAATTGCCCGAATTTTACTTTAAATAATATTATCTACAGCTTGTTTTATATCGCCGATCATATAAAGGGAGCCGAAAGCAAGAACTGCACCTTCAGATTCAACTGCGGAAACAGCTTTTTCAACACCTTCACAAACAGTCTCGCAGACAATAATGGGCTTTCCGTACACCAAAAGCTTTTCTCCAAGCTCTTTGGCGGGAAGTGCACGGGGAGAAGGCGGAGTTACAAGGATAAACTCCTTTACGTAGGGGGCGATAAGATCGTACATAGCGGCGTAATCCTTATCTGCCAGAACTCCGGTCAAAACCGTCAAACGTGTATCGGGAAAATAAGCGCGTATGTTCTCTGCCAACGCTTCCATACACTGCGGATTATGACCGCCGTCGACGATAAACAACGGTTTTTTACGCAGCACCTCAAATCTTCCCTGCCACACGGCGTTTAAAAGCCCGTTACGGACGTTTTCTTCGGAAATGGAAAATCCTCTTTCTGCAAGCTTTTTAACCGCAGTAAGAGCTGTAGCGGCGTTACAGCGCTGATGTGCGCCCAAAAGTCCGGTGGAAAGTGATTTATATTCTGCCCAATCAAATATCTGACCGTCAATGGATGCGGAAACGGGATTGATCGAACCGAAATCAACTACGGTATACGGAATATCAAGAGATTCGCATTTTTGTTTTATAACCTCTACAGCGCTCGGGTGGGAGGGATATATTACGCACTCGCTTCCCTTTTTGAGAATTCCCGATTTTGTTAAAGCGATCTTCTCAACAGTATCGCCCAAATAATCGGTATGGTCAAGCCCTATATTTGTAAAAACAGCGACTTCGGGCGAAGGAATTACGTTTGTCGCATCAAATTCACCGCCCATACCAGCTTCGAGCACAACGATATCGCACTTACAGCGGTAAAAATATTCAAAGGCTACGGCGGTAACCAATTCAAATTCCGTGGGGCGATCTTCCATGGAATCCGCAAAGGGCTTGATATATTCGGTTATTTCCGCAAGGCATTCATCGGAGATCATTTGACCGTTTATCTGTATACGTTCATTAAAGGAAACGATAAAAGGAGAAGTGTACATTCCCGCTTTATATCCCGCCGATTTAAGCACGGAAGTAATAATGGATGCGGTAGAGCCTTTCCCGTTGGTTCCGACGATATGAACGTATTTAAGCTTTTGTTCGGGATTTCCCATAAGAGACAGCAGTTTGCTTATTCTGGAAAGTCCCGGTACACTTCCCTTCCAGCATACGGAATGTATATATTCAAGAGCTTCGATATAATTCATTTTATGATTCCTTTTCTCCTTGCCAAAGCTTGGCGGCGGTAAATACTTTGGATTTATATAAGATCCACACCAAAATCACGTCGATAACATAAGTTATGCCGTATTGAACGGAACGGGTGGCAAGTTTTGTAAGAAAATATGCTGTTTTTGCATCTCCGCCGTAAACCAAGGCAAGAGCAAAGCTTTGCCACAGTATACAAGCCAAAAGAATATAAGGCAAATATGCAACGGCGATTCGGAAAATGCTTGTCTTTTTAACAAGATATCTTCTGAACAATCCCGCTGTCAAACCACAGATAACCGGGGGCAGACAAAACAGCGGATTGTACCCGAAAGGCGAAAACAGACAGCCGATAAGATCGGAAAGAAATCCCACAGCCGCTCCCGCAACTGGACCGAACAGCATGCCGGAAACGAAAATCGGCACCGCTTCAAGAGAAAAACGGCTGGATTCCTCCGGCACGATGGACATAAGACGTGCCATTACAACGGCGATAGCGATCATCATCGCACAACATACCATAGTACGCAGAGAAAACAGCGTGCTTTTTTTGGATTTGGGCATAAAAAAGCCTCCTTTTCAAAATGAGAGGAGGGAGGAAACGGAAAAGCCGAACGCGGATGCGAACACAGTACCGCGGAGTAAACTCCTTCGCCCGGCGGCCTCACTCCCATCCTGCCGATACTTAACGCACTGTGCTCTACTCGTACTTTCCGTATTTATTTACAAGTATATAATAAACATTTTTTCATAAAATTCAAGTACTTATGCAAAGTTTTATAAAAAAGAAGCCGGTATGACCGACTTCAGATATTAACATTTAACATCCCGAGCTGTATTTTTGCTTTAAGGTATCTATCTGCTGTTGTTCCGCTTTTGTAGAAGGATACCAGCCCTTGTTCGCCATAGCGGCGTACACCTCGTTCTGCATTTTCAAGGTATCGTTAAATGCCTTTGAAAACGCCGAATGAACCTGAGGAGTGGAGGATTCCACCGCACCGTGCATTAAAAGATCGCATTCACCTTTTAAATTTAGCAAAAGATTTTCCATTAACTGTCTGTCGTCAAGCATATTTTCGCCTCCTTTTAAAGCAGCCGGTAAAGATCAGTAAAGGTATTTGCGTGCTTACTTGCTATTTCGGAAACCAATTCTTTAAGCTGTTTGTCCTGAATGATCTCGGCACACTGGGTACATGTTGCTTTGATCTGTTTTTCGTGACCGAGCGCATCTTCGATATAAAGAAGTTCTTTGGGTGACATTGAATTTACCTCACTTTCTGTTAGTACACAGTAAGTTTTTCCCAAAAAAGTAAAAAATATGCACTGCCTTTAAAGGAGTGCATAAAAAACTATTATTTTTTGGGGAACAAAATGTCCTTGTTCTTCTTTATAAAGCCACGAAGCTGTTTTTTGTGCCGACAAAGCTTTTCCGTACAATTGGCGCAGGAAAGACAAGCGTTTGTGGTTTCGGAAAAACGTTCAGGATGCGTACGCACAGTTATTTCCCATACTAAAACCAATATCATAGATACAGCAAAAAGGCTTATGGCAAAAAAGTTACCAATAAATACCAAGGGAGTAAACATCATAGCGTAATCCCAATTATATATACGACAGGTTACGCAGCAACGGTTTTTCATAAACCATGTCTGAAAAGGACAGAAGAACAGTATGCATATCATGTCGCACACCGAATATGCAAGGCTTATAAGAATAAGTATACCGGCATCAATAACACCGATTAAATAAAGAGCACCGAATATGCCGTTTAAGCCGACCCAAGCTAAAAATACCGCAAGGGTTGAACGCCGGGAGGTAAGCTTTGTTTTGGGAGTTTCAGTGGGAACAAACCGTTTTTTAAACACCTTCTGGCACCCCGGACTCTCAAGACGTGAGGGCAAAAAGCGGAACAGCATTTCCACAAAAAATATTATCCACAAGGAAAGTAAAAACAGCTTGTTGTTTTCGATTCCCGCAAACAGCTCGCCGGGAAAGTTTATACGGCTGTAAATATAAACGCATATTGCGGAAACGAGCAAAGCGGTTCTGCCCACAAGCTTTATACAATGAAGCACCGAGACCGGTGTTATTTTTTTTGTTTTATTATCACTCATATCTGCCACCTGAATTTAAACTTGCAACATTATAGCAGAAATTTTACCGAAATTCAACAAAAAATATATTTAAACATAAACTGAATATAAAAACATTGGAAAGCAGATAGATATGAAACTTTACGAGCTTTTTAAAAGATGTTTATATATTCCCTATTTTCAGACAGGAAAAAGCGCAAATTACACAACTGAAATAAAAGAGGGTAAACTTTATTTATATTTCGAAAAATCCGATGGTGAAAACGATTGGAAGATAAATTTCGATTTTCCCGCAGTTCCTTACCGCAGAATGGGAAAAACGGTGTGGTTTGCTCACCGAGGATTTTTAAAAGTGTGGAAAGAGATAGAAGAAAAGGTGAAAGCTGATATTTTTAATAAAAAAATTGAAGGAATTACCTGCGTGGGATATTCCCACGGTGCCGCAATCGCGGTGCTGTGTTATGAAAACGTTTGGTTTAACCGTCCCGACCTGCGAGAAAATATCTTTGGTTACGGTTTCGGATGCCCCCGTGTGATATGGGGAGAAATTCCCGATAACCGTTGGGATAACTTTACTGTAGTGCGAAATATCGACGATGCGGTTACTCACCTGCCACCCGCAGTTTTGGGATATAAGCACGTAGGAAAAATACTGGAAATAGGACAAAAAGGACGGTATACGCCTATAGACGCACACCGTCAGGAAAACATATTAACGGAACTGAAAAGAATGGATATTTAAGCCTTTTCAACAGACAGTATCTCAAAGGATGCGGAGTTGAACAGAATTACCGCTTTTTTCGCATACACTGTGTAATAATGGCCGCCAACGGTACTGCTTAAAACCATACCGCCGTCAACAATCTGCTCTGCATCCTCAACACAGGATTTGGAAAAGTCGATAATATTTATATCCCTTAAACCCAGCTTCTTTTTCCATTTTTCTTCGTATTTCGGCTTTGCAATAAACCATTTTTCAAAATTATCCAAAAGCTCGTTTTTATAAACGGAAACCGCCTGTTCTGCGAAAGAATTCACTATTTCGTTTGCTAAGTCAAGAGATTTATATTGAACGTATATCTCGTAATTCTCAAGGCTCAATCCGAAATTGGACCTCACACCGTTTCCCGTGGGGATAACCGTATGTTTAATGCCTTCTTGTTCAAAAATATCGCAGATCATTTCTCCGTTGGTCTGCTCCGTTTCAACAAGAAAACAATAATCATCGGCGCTGACAGTTCGAAGCTTTTTATTGCCGCAAAATTCGCAAACGCTGTCTTCGCAAAGATTATAACATTTTTCGCAGTAGTTCATATAAGCCTCCATACAATTAAAAAGAAATCATACTCCGCCGGTTACGGTAACAAAAAGACCAGCGGCGGGCCAAAAACAGGCAATATAAAGAATTGGGGAAAGAAAAATCCAGATCAGCCACAAAATGCGTCGAGGAGATTTGTCTATAAAGCACAAGACGGTTTTAATAACGTTAAAGACAAAACTGATAAGTAAGGGTACGAGAGTAAAGGTTACCGGCAAAAGGAGTAAGATCATGACAGAAAGTAAACCATCTGTAATAGCAGCGTTAGCGGTATTTTTGTATATAAGGCAAAGTGTAATCTGCAGCAGACATACAAAAGTATGCAAACCTTGAAAAGATAAAGAAACAATCGTAAAAGCTTTTTTCATATTTGTACCTCCTTCACAGGCTGCATTTTTCAAATTTATGAAGCCACTTAAAAGCCTTAATAAGCTGCTTATTGACCTCTTTACAGATCCGTTCTGCGGTATCTTCGTTAAACCGTTGAACAAGCTTATACCCTTTCGGGACGGTGGGATCTGCGGTATTTTCACTCATATCAATATAGTCCTTGCCGAACCCCAAAATATATTTGGAATACAGATCACGGTAAAAAAACCAACCGTCATACATTCCTTTTAAGCGATAACGTTCGTTAGTGTCCCACACGGTTAATTCATTTACGGACAAGTTGTTGCCTGAAACGTAATTTTTATTTTCCTTGTCGGGGAAAACTGCAGAAACCTCAACGGTAAAAGAGCCGCCGTGTTTATTGGTTTGAAAAGAAATAAGCTCAATACAGTCTTCTTTTACTCGTCTGAAATGGGGATATTTCCCTGTGAATCCTTGTGACAGAAGCGGACCTATGACGTTAAGCTCCAAATGCTTTTTCATTATCTGGTTATTTGTCATATGTCTTTATACCTCTTATTCCGCGGAGAATTAAACAGATGATTATTTCTGCCGTAAAAAACAATGCTATATTCAAAAACGGCATTATGAAAGGCGAAACCGATTCGGGAATCGCATAAAACGGATCACGCACAACGAAAAACCAATTATAGAAGTGGGAGTATCTGTCCGAAGTTCCGTTATACACATAGTTCCCAAGAATTGCCCATAATGTCATACAGACAATGACAGATAGATCACGATACCATTTTCTGAGGTTGATTTTTTCGCACTCAAAAATTAAAGTAAGGAAGCCGTATATCGTCATAACACTATGAAAAAGCAAAGTTTGTATTACTCTGTAGGAAAGCGGATGCACAGCGTGCCACATAACGCCTGCGGGATATATAAGATAAACGAGATTGGATATAAAGCCGAGCAGAACGAAAGACCGCCTGTACTTTTCAAGAAAACGGATGTGATAACTTAAAAAACACATAAGACACATAGCCGTGCAGGCGTGAAAAGGCAACTTCTCGATATCAATCTCTCCATAAGCGAGAGGCATCAAAAAGATGTCTAAAATATACAGACCGAAGCCTATATTTATAAAAATACGGGTTGCTTTTTGTTTTAAATCGGCGTTTTTGTTCTTAAAACACAGCAGAACGGCGATGACCGTAAACAGCGTTAATCCAATATATAAAAAATGCCAAGCGCCAAATAAGGTAAAAATTTCTCCGCCCTTTTTATCAGATAAAAGTTTATGTAAGAAAGAATACAAGGTTTCACCGACTTTCTGAATTAAATGTCAGGACGATACATTGAAGCGTATTAATCGATATATCGTCTACCTCCAGCCGGTAAACTCATGAAGCTTCAATGCGTTTTGTGCAGATAATCTTATCAATTCCTCTTTTTGCCGATATATAAGCGCGTCTATTACAGACGGATCGGAATACAAAGTATCGGTCTGAGGATCGTAAAGAACGCCGCCGCAATATTCGCACAGATATTCAGCCCAGATCAAAGCGGACAGTTCTTCAAGAGAATCCATATCGCTTATACACATTAACATTACGGATTTGGGATTGTTGACCAAAGAGTTAAACTCCCCGTCATAATCCTGTGAACGGTAATCGGAAAAATACGTCTCAAAGCCGGAAACGAAAGAATCGTACGGTAAAATCCGGTCAATGAAATTCAAATAAAGGTTAAAGGGCAGGAATCCGGAATGAGCGGTATAATTTTCCGAAGGAAATACCCTTATAAAATAGCCCTGCTTGTATGCAAAGGATTCAAAATCCGAAGCTTTGATATTTTCGGGATATTTTAAAAACACGTTGTAATCCTTGCTCATTTCACAGTTTCCTTTCTTTAATCAGTTTCCGTAAAAATTATCGACGCAAATGCCTTCCGTATGCTTTGCATCGTTTACGATGCGGAGCTTGGGTGAAACGAGGTCGCCGGTTTTACCGGAAAGCTCGACCACGGTTACGGAGGTACATTCGATATCTATTATTCCGCACATCCGGGGAAAAGGAATATTAAACATATGGGAAAGCGCCGCCGAAGAGGAACCTGCGTGGCTGAACATCGCAACGTTTCGGCAGACGTTTTCTCCGGTTACGCGATAGTAATCCCCTTCCCTTTTATATCCGAGCTGCTTCAGCCATTCGTCCAAGCCCTCCGCTACGGTTTTATAACTATCGACAACAACGTTATTTTTGAAAAGCTCGTCATTCTGCCAGTCTTTTTCCGAAATGCTTTTTCCTTCGGATATGTACTTTTCGGATATGACCCAGGGCTGACCGTTGCCGAACATAGGCTCTCCGTCTGCGCTACCCCAGCCGATCTCCCGTATAAAATCGCATTGTATCACCTCAAGCCCGAACAGCTTAGCGGTGTATTCCGCTGTTTGAACGGCTCTGCCCTTTGAGGATGCGAAAACACGTTCTATATTACAGTTTTTAAGCCGTTCCGCCGCAGCCTCCGCTTGTTTTTTGCCAAGCTCAGTAAGGGAATCTGTTTTATAATCGGGATGTCCGTGACGGACAAAATATATCTTCATATTCACACCGCCGTTAAAAGGTAGTTTTTACTCGCAATGCTCCAGCACGAAACGCTTGGTCTCGGGGTGAAAGCACACATACAGCATCGGAACGAGAGAAATGGCGTTGCCGATGGCAAAGATGATATACAAGGGGAAAAATTCGCCCAAAAAGCCGTAGATCAATGCGGAAAGTGCGGTGCCTCCCACGGAAGCAGAGCTGATAAAGCCCAGAATTGCGCTTCGGTTTTCTTCGGGCAACGCAAGCATCATCGCGGCGTTGAACACAGAGTTACCTGCAATATTCAAAAGACCTGCCGCAAAGGCGAAGATGCTCATAGGAAGAAAGGAATTTGAAAAATAAATACCGATAAAGCAAGGAACGGACAAGGAAAAGCCGAGGCTCATAACCCAAAAGCGTGTTTTGGGCTTAAGCTTTACCGCGCCCAAAGCCAAGGCGCCCACAACGTACGCCGCCGAAAATATGGAAACCAGATATCCGTATGCGTCTACGGAAAAGCCTTTTTCCATACAAAACGGAAGAGTAAGCGCAAGCGGTCCCGCCGCGAGAAGATTGAGAATAAGCGCGGAAGGAACGAATATCTTAAGGCATTTATCCGAAAAAATTATCTTCATTGCGCTCTGCAGGTCGCCGAGCAAGCCTTTTACGGTAACAGCTTCCCCCTGCTTTACCGTCTTTGGTATACGCACAAAAAGCTCGGTAAAAGCGGAATAAAGGTTGCTGAAGCCGTTGATTATCACGACGAAAGGCACTCCGAGAAAGGCAACCATCGCTCCGCCGAAGGCAGAGCCGATAAGATTTATAAACGATCCGATACCTGAATGTATGGATTGCCCCCTGACCATATCGTCGCGGGGGATTATATCCAGCATTATGGTGCTTATTGCGGGAGAATAAAATACGCTTCCGAAAGCAGCCAATAAAGCGGCGATCAGAACTACGGGAATGTTAAGCGCGTTCATATATGCCAGAACGCCCACCGTAAGCATAACGACGCCCTGAACCGTATCTATGGTAACGATCAGCCATTTTCTGTTGCTTTTATCAACGATACTGCCGCAGAACGGCGAAAAGAACATAGTTATAAACATCGAGATCGAGGACATAATTCCCATCAATGCGCTGGAGCCGGTGGTCTGATATACCCAGAAGCCGATAGCCACGCTGTATATTACGTCCCCGAGAGTACTCACAGCGTTGCCCTGCAAAAGCAAAACGAAATCCTTATTCCACAACTTTTTCATTACTTCACCGCCTTTTGTATTATTATATCATAAAGCGGCAGATTGTCAATCGATTTATGATAAGCGAAAGATGTTAGCCTTCGGCTAAATGATGTTGCGTGCGTTGCACGCAAATGATGTTGTGCCTTGCGGCACTAATGAAAAAATCCTGAAAGCGATGCTTTCAGGATTTTTTGGCACGTGTTGACAGAAAAGATGCTAATTAATTTTTAGAATATTTATCTATTAATTCAGAAAAAGCATCTAAATCAAAGGTTATTGTTTGATTCCAAATTTCTCCGTTCGTTACTGTAGCAGTGCCATGGTGTGTGATCAACTCAATATCTCCATTGGCGTAAGTGATACGAATTGCCTCTCCGGTAATGCTATCTATCCTGCTACCAAAATACGGTTGATAACTCTTGATCTTCTTAAAATCGGAAAGAAATTCTTCATTTTTATCGGTTTCTATAACCTTTATAACCGAAGTATTCTCCTCGTTGTAAGGGGAGCCGGCATGATTTCCCATCTCTGTTTCCAAATTAACGATCTCAATTTTGATCGTATCAATGTCCGGCTCGCCATGCATAAAGGAATATGGAACAGTGCATGAAACCAATAAAACCGATAAAAGACAAAGTACCGCAATAAAAATACTTTTTTTCATAGCTCCACCGCCTTTCTTGGATTCATTATAGCACATTTTCGGTGTTTTTCAAGACACGAGGTGAAAAATCCGTTTGCGCGAAGCGCACATCACGCCGAAGGCGTGGATATCATCCGCAACTTATTGCGGTATATCATCAATGCGAAGCATTGTATATCATCAAGCCGCAAGAAAATGCACGCTGGCGCGTGATGAGATACAGCCCCGAGGGGCTGATGATATACACCGCACGTTGTGCGGTGATGATATGCCAAGCCTACGGCTTGGATAAAAAAATCCCAAGTCC